>CAYNMA010000125.1:0-6607 GCA_964398075.1 uncultured Bacteroides sp.
TGTTACAGATTGCATAGTTGAATTTATAAAACTTCCAAATGAAGTAGTATCAAACTATGAATAGCCAATATATTTTTTTATTAAATATGGCAATAAGACATTACTGATGAGATTAATAAAATTATTATCACAGGCAACTGAATAAATACTTCAATTAACTATCCAAGTCCATACTCATAACTTACTGTTATTTGATATTTATAAAAGAAGAAAATTACAAAGATAATTGACATTACCAAATCTACTATTTTTAAATATTTTATAATTTTCATTTTTATCTATTGTTGTTATTGTTATTGTTATTGTTGTTATTGTTATTGTTGTTACTAGATGAGCCACCTGATGAGCTATATGAACTCGGCACATAGTGTGGAACTATTGAAACTCCTGAATTGTTTATTTTAATACTATCGAATGAATTATTTATTGGTATTAAAGGAATAGTCTTAACAACTTTAGTAGTAGAATCAACAAATGATAATATTTTTTGATTTGCTACAATAGTATTGTCAGGTGACTGTCCTAAAAAATCATAAATTTCATTAAAAACATTTTCAGTTATATTTGAAAAATATTTAGTAAGAGTATAACATTTTTTAAGTCTTACTATTTCATTATAATTTTTGGGTTTTTTATCTATCATTTTATTTCCTCCTCATAATTTATATAGAAAAATTCTATATTTTGAAATGGCAAATTAATTGCTTGAATATGATAATATGCATTATTTTTTTGTTTTGCATAGTGATAATTTCTTAATTCAGAAGTAGTAAAGAACAAATTATTTGGATGTTCTTCTGATAGATTATCTGAATATAGTGATAAGAGCTTTGTTATATCAACACAATAATAGTCAGGTTTATCAGAAATATTTTTTGTAATAGTATTAGTATAAATTTGATGAGTCATTATGTGTTCTTGTTTTATTCTTTTCTCATCACCATACATAACTGTGTTACCACTTAATAACATCATATACAATGAATTATTTGCAGGATAATCACAATCCTCTAATATACCTTTTCTTATATAAAGTCTAATTTTACTTTCATCAGTAAGATAAATAATATCTCTTGTTGATTTTGTTATTTGTGACTCTAATTTGTATTCTATATTATCAACCTTTAATATAAATACATCTGAACTATAAATACTTTTTAATTTAATATCATCATTAATGATTTGTTCTAATAAAGGCATATCACTATCAAGTTTCTTTTTTTCTTTTGGATAGTATTCAGAGGCAATATCAGAATGCATTTTATTTAAATATAAATATACTGACTCATCATTATTTTCATCAATTGGATATAACTCTTGATTGTCTTTATATATTTCTTGTTGTAATTTACAAGTGTATGATTTATTTGAGTTATATATTTTTTTTACAAAAGGGCATCCTGTCTTGCATAAATATAAGTATTTGCAATCATAACATTCTTTGTTAAATCCTAGCATATTATGATTTTGAAATATTCTTCTCATAGCATTATTCATTATATCCTCTACAGAATCATTATAAATGTTTCCATAAAAGAAATCCTTATTTTTTTGACCTCTAACGCAGGAATAAATATCGCCATTTCTTTCGAGCAAGAAAAATTTCTCACCACAATTATCACAATTAGTACAATATGTAGGATTAAATTCGGCAAACCAAGTATTTTTAACACCATAATCTAATGAAGTTCCAATAAACTCTTCTTTCATTCGATTATATAACTTTACTTGTTCTTCTTCGTTTAATCCTGTAAGTATATCTTCCTCACTTGAAGTGAATCCTATCATGAAGTTAAAATCGTTCATATCTAGACAAGTATTTTTTTCTAGATATTTAATATCTTCAATAATTTCATTAATCCTATTAAAATGCTCTTTAAAAATTGTCGCAGATACTTTTTTCTTATTAGGTATATCTTTTAGTAATTCTATATTTTTTAAAATTTTTTTTAAAGTTTTTTGATTACCTTTAGTAATCCTGTATTCATCATGTAAAGAAAAAGGGAGATCTAGACTACCACTAATTGAAACATTAAACTCTTTTATAGTATCTATATGTTTTTCGATATTCAATAAATTTGTTTTAATATGTGGCTCACCAATTCTAAACCCATTTTCTTCAATTAATTTTTTATTATCATAGTAATAATCACTTATAAATTTTATAATGTCTCTGAAATCTTTTCGAGAAAGGGTGGTTACTTCTCCTCCATGTAATGAAATATTGAAAGGCACTACATTTGCTTTTTTAAATTTATCAACTGCATATTTTAAAGTCTTTAAATATTTATCATCTTGTTTCAAATCAACAGTATTTTCTTTTAAGTAACAATACTTACATTGCATATTACAGTTCATTGTCGGAACATATAATAAATGTATAAACTTATAATTATTATTCATATTTAATACCTTTGAATTGAAGTAGGACTTTCTTTAAATGCTCTTTCATTTATAACTGCTCCATATGGAATTCTAACATCATATAATGAATAACATTGCCTAAATGCCGAACTGCCTATTTCATTAACTGTTGACGGAATTGATACATAGCTTAAACTAGTACAACCATAAAATGCATGACCACCAATTCTAGTTACTCCCTCTGGAATGACAATAGATTTTAACGAACTACAACCCTCAAAAGTGTTTCCTCTAACTTCAGTAATTTTTGATGGTAAAGTGATATTAACGAGACTAGAATCTCCAATAAATACTTCACCATGAATAGATATAATGTCATCATGTAAATTAACTGTTTTTAATGATGTGCAATTTTCAAAAGTTTGTCCATTAATTTCTGTTACATTTTTTGGAATTGTTATTTCAACCAACGAACTACAATTTGAGAAGGCACTAGCTCCCAAATATTCTAATGAATTTGGCAAATTAATATCAACTAAATTAACATTTTTTTTAAAAGCTGAGCCTCTAATTTCTTTTAAGCCTTCATGAAGATTAACTGTCGTTAAATTCGTACAATTTTCAAAAGCACTTCCTCTAATTTCACGAACAGTAGATGGAATATCTATTTTTTTAAGATTTTTAGCATTTAAGAATGCTTTAGTTTTAATTGACTCTAAACCATTTGGTAAATTTATAACTTCAATATTAGAATTTTTAAATGCATTTTCACTAATACTTAAAACTTGTTTACCTTTATATGTTTTAGGAATAGTAACAGTATTATTACTATCATTATTAATAATTCCTCTTGTATAGCGTAAAACTGAATATCCACTAGAATATCTTATATAAAGAACTCTTGGATTAAAGAAATAAATCGTAGGAAGAAGAATTACTGCTATAATGACCATTACAAGTTTAAGATTGCTGTTAATACTAGAATTACATTTTTGTTCTCTCATTGTTTTAACTATATTAGAAATATCTTCATTTGGATTTTTGATAGCTTGTTTAGTTAAAACATTTAACACATTAAATCTCTTTCCAATTAAATAATATATGAAAAATGCGATTAGTTCCAATAACAAGCAATAGAATAGTGAATAATTAAAGAAATACATTAAAGCAAATATAAAGGTTGCAACTCCAAAAAACATTAATAAAATATTCTTTTTTCTATTTAATGCTGGAGTTGTAAATGTTTTTTCATTTTCACCCTGTGTATTTAATTCTTGAATTAATAAATTTCTTAAAATAGTTTTTTCAGTTTGTACATAAGTTTGATCGAACTGAACTATTGGACTAGTATTTTGCATAACTTGAACGTTATCACCACTAAAAGCTGTTCCACATTTTTGACAAAATTTATCAGTTACATTTAATACATTTCCACATTTAGTACATTTTAAAATTACATTTCCGTTTGTTGTAGTAGAATTACTAACCATTCGTTTATTGCTATATATAGGAACTTTTTTGATAGAAGATATAATTGGAACAATTAAGAATGCACCAACAAATACTGCAAAGAAATCTACAATTGCAATACCTGTTGTTATAAATAAATCAAATATTAAAAGAATAATAATTCTACCAACAAATAATTTTATAAACAATTTTTTGCTTTTATCAGGATCAAAAATGTTAGCGATTGGTAATAGTACAAATACTGACATATGAATACTTACAAAAGCTTCCATACCAATAGCTACACCAATGGGAAAATTTGAAGCACTTCCATCAGATGCTAAAACCATTGTTGGAAGTAATAAAAGTGTTAACATTAAAAATATATTTTTTCTTTTCATCTTTTCACCTCACTTATTCTGACATAACCATAAACAAATTGCTTTCATAATAATCCAAAGCATTTATATCTATATTTGGAACATTATTCTTTTCAAAATTGTTTGTCCATTTTTCTGAAACACCCAATGCATATGTATAAGGTAAAATATTATAAAAGTAGTCTGGATCATCTAACACCAAAGCTTCTAATTGATTTTTTTCAGCAGTAATTAAATAATTTCTAAACCCTAATACTTTTGCACTAATTATTTGTCCATAATCTTTTTTTTGATTCATAAATATAGAGAAAAATCCTGTTATAAATATTGATATAAATGAAATTAAATACAAAATTTCAAATTTAGGATCTAAATCTCTAATGAATAAATATGCTATCATCCATGCTACTATGGATGCTACTAGTAATGTTGATATAGTATTCATTATTTTTTTACTATTGCTATCATGGATTTTTTTATCAATAACACTTTCTAAACAAGCTGAAATCTTTCCAAAAACATTTGAGAAACTATAATCTTCTGATAAGAGATTAGAGTCACCATTTTTAAATAATTCTTGATAAACTAGCTGTTCGGTAATAGATAATGGTTTTAAGTTCTTTTTTTCTTTCCCAATATTTATAATATTATATTTTTTCTTTTCTATTTCTTTAATAGAAATGTATCCTTTACTAGCTAGTTGAATAATTAAGGATACAGTTAATTTTTTTATGTTTGTCTCACCATAAATATATCCAATCTGTGCTGAATCCAAATCATCAGGAGCATAAAACTCAACAGTTTGTAATCTTCTAGTCGTTTTTGTACTATATTTTTTCCAAACAATATAACTACCAATTGAAATTATAATGATTGCTATACAAATTAATAAGCACATAATTCCATAGTTATATGATCCAGCAACAAAATAATTATTTGGTAAAGTAATATTCAAAGTTAATGAATCATCCATTGTATAATCATCTATATTAATGTACATTGAATTCCCAATAATTTGATAATTAACTTTATCAGTTATATTTTTTGAACCATTAAGAAACATAACATTATTATCAAAGGCTTTAGGCATATTAACAGTTACTGTCATATTGTTAATTTTTGTATTGTCATAATTATCAAATAAATTAAATACAAATTCATCAAAATTGACATTAGGATCTTTTCCCATATTATATCTGTATTTAATAGTGTAAGTATGTAATCCTTTTTTTACATTTGTTTTTGTACTACCAATTCTAATGCCTATTCTATCATTAAATTTGTCTAAAACATATTTTTCACCAATTACTCTTAAGTTAGAAATAATTATTTTTTTCTTTGATTCTTTTAAATCTTTATTATAATATTTCTCCCAAGTTGGAATTGATTTATAAATACCATTAAATTCATCTGATGGAATATTAATAGTAACTGTTTCAGTAACATCAACTTTGTTGTCATCGTCTACATCTAAAACAACATTGTATTGTTCTATATCAAATTCCGAAGAAATGTAAGAACGATTATTACTACTTAAAATATTCTGCATTTTTAAAGTTATAAAAGGAATAGAAATAAGTAGCAAAATCCATACTATTAATAAAGTAATTGTTTTTTTCTTATTTTTATTTTTCATAATTAGAAACTAACTTTTACATTCTTTCTTTCTTCTTCGTTTGCCTCAAACATTACTTTAGCTTTATAACCAAAAATATTTGCCACAATATTAGATGGAAACATTTGAACTTTATTATTAAAAATTCTAACTGTACCATTGTAATATTTCCTAGAATTAGCAATATCATCTTCTACTTTTGTCAATTGCTCACTTAAATCCTTAAAGTTTTCATTAGCTTTTAAATCAGGATATTGTTCTGCTAATGCCATTATTTTTGTAATACCTTTTGATAATTGTTGATTTGCTTTGATTTTTTCATCACTAGACATATTATCATAAGCATCATTTCTTAATTTGATAACTTCTGATAATGTTGATTTTTCATGTTTTGCATAACCTTTAACTGTTTCTACTATATTTGGAATTAAATCCCATCTTTTCTTTAAATAAACATCCATTGTTGAAAACGCTTCTTTAACTGTATTGTTTAATTTTACAAAACTATTATAAGTTACCCCAAAATATATTAAAATTAAAACTATAATAGTTACAATTATATAAATCCACATATTTTTTCCTCCTTACATATTGCATTTATATTATAAAATAATTACTTAAATATTTATGTATATATATCTTACCTCCTCTTCTTTAAAAATAAGGATAATGTCTTAAAACTACATCCTATTATAAAGATTATAACATATAATTTATAAAAATATTAAAAATAAAACTAATGTACAGTGAAAAAGAGTGAATTTTCTTCGCAAAGAAATTTGATATAATTATTACATAA
>CAYNMA010000126.1:0-6521 GCA_964398075.1 uncultured Bacteroides sp.
GGTACTGATCATATACTGATCATATACTGATCATATACTGATCATATACTGATCAGCGACTGATCAGTATATGAACAGCGAGATTAGAGTTTTTTCTCGTAGTCGTGGATGCAGTCGACGAGGGCTTGTACGCCATCGAGATCCATAGCGTTATAGCACGAAGCACGGAAGCCTCCGACGAGACGATGACCTTTGATGCCGACCATACCACGTTCGGTAGCGAAAGCGAAGAAGTCGTCTTTCTTGTCTTCGAACTCAGGTTTCGGTACGAAGCATATATTCATGCGGGAACGGTCCTCTTTGTTGAGGATAGTTGGCACGAACATCTTCGAATGGTCGAGGCAATCGTAAAGAAGGTCGGCTTTCTGTTGGTTACGCTTGTCAATCCATGCAACGCCACCATTGGCTTTGAGCCAGCGCAGTGTGAGGACGGCTGTGTAGATTGGCAATACAGGAGGTGTATTGAACATTGAGCCACCATCGACATGAGTTTGGTAGTTGAGCATGGTTGGTATATAGCGACTTACGTGGCCGAGCGCAGACTCTTTGACGATGACGAAGGTGACGCCAGCGGGAGCGATGTTCTTCTGTGCGCCACCATATATAAGGTCATATTGGCTGACATCGATAGGTCGGCTCAAGATGTCGGACGACATATCGGCGATGAGTCGCACGTTGCCTTTCTTGGCATAGATATCTTGCAGTTTGCGGTTGCTTATCTCGGTGCCATAGATGGTGTTATTTGTCGTAATGTGAAAATAATCAGCATTTTGTGGGATGGCATAGCCTTCGGGGATGGTGTTAGTTGATTCTGCAACGGTTTCGACTTCGCCAAAGCCTTTTGCTTCTTTGATGGCTTTCTTGCTCCACACGCCGGTGTTGAGGTATGCGGCTTTATGCTCTAAGAAGTTGTAGGGGACCATGCAGAACTGCAGGCTGGCACCGCCACCGAGGAAGAGGACACGGTAGCCTTCAGGTACACCGAGTAGTTCTTTCATGAGTGCTTCTGCCTCATCTACAACGGGTTGGAAGTACTTAGCACGGTGTGAGATTTCGAGGACGGATAGTCCTTCACCTTGAAAGTCGATAACGGCTTCTGCTGTTTGTTTGATGACCTCTTGCGGCAGGATACTTGGTCCTGCATTGAAATTATACTTTTTCATGTGGTATAGTGTTATTATACGTTATTTTTCGGGGTTAAAATATTACGCTGCAAGTATAATGCATTTTTTTCGTTCCTGCAAGGATATTGGGAGAAAATTAATTTGACAATTGGACAATTTACAATTTGACAATTTGACAATTTACATATATAAAAGTGCAAAAGCCACTGCATGGGTTATACAGTGGCTCTTGCGTTGTTATTTTATAAGGGTTCTTTATTCAATTAGGATTCTTTATTCAATTAGGATTCTTTATTCAATTAGGATTCTTTATTCAATTAGGATTCTTTATTCAATAAAGGATTATTGATTGAGTAATGTTTCCATTTCGTTGTATTTATCGTTCATCTTGAAGCGGTAGTATAATTGCTTGAGGATGACGATGTAATCACGACTATCGGGGTTCATTTTGTGTGCTTCCTCGAAGTAAGGCAGTGACTTTTTGAACATAGCGTCGACCTCTTGCAGTTTGGCTTTATACGCCTTATTGTCCTGAATATAAAAGGCTTCGTCGTTCAGTTTCACCGCTTGGTTGAAGTAGACACGCCCCATACCTGCCTTAGCATCGGCGAGGTCAGGTTGAATCTCGAGTGCTTTTTGGAAGTCGGCCATAGCATCATCGTATAACTTCATATCCTCCTCGATGTTACCCTTGATGTGGTAGTATTGAGCGACATTAGGTTCGCGCTCGATGGCCGTCTTGAGGTAGTCGAGAGCGGTAGCCTCTTGCTTGGAGAAGATGTAATAGTTAATCAAGTTCTGCAAGAACCAAGGCTCGGCAGGGAAGCGGACGATAGCATCTTGGAGTACGCGTACGAAGTTGGCGGTATCGTTCAGTGCGACATACTCTTGGTACAAGAACTGATTGACCGAAACAGCCTCATAGTCACCATCTTTCATCTGCTCGAAGACCTCGATAGCCTCTTTGTGCATCTCGGACTGCGTAGCGAACAGACCCATATAGTACTTATATTGGTTGTAGATAGAGTCCTTAGGCATCTTCTCTTGCATTTTTGGGTCTTGCATCATGGGCAAGTCGGGAATAGCAAGATGCAACTTGAACACGTCGTAGGCATGTGCATAGTCTCGATTGTCGTTCAAGTAGATACCATACTTAATCAGTTCCTGCTGTGTGTAGTACTCGAGCATCTTGTTTGCGATAGACTTCTGCACCTTGGTGTTGGTCTTGCCTTTTGCGTTCGGAATGAGCGCGAGGTCATAGGCGGTAAGCCAATAGTTGTAAGACTCGATGACTGCTTCGCCTTTCTCGCGGTCGTCGATAGGACCGAAAGCGGATTTGGCGAAGAGGTACTCGTTTTCTTTGTAGCCAATCATACCGGCCTGATACCAAGTGTCAGTCAGATCCTTTGTGGAAGGGTCTTCGAGCGCCAACTTGATAGCCTCACGAGCCCCGACAAAGTCAGGGTTTTCGGTATTAGCAGCCAGGTTCTTAGCCTTGTTTACGTTGCTCTTCTGAGCAAAGCCCATTGTGCCGATGAGGACAATGGCGATAAGCAAACTAATTCTTTTCATAGTATTTATTCGTTATTGTTATTTTCAGACTCTTGTGCAAAATCTGCGCCATTCTCATTATTTTGGTTATCAGAATCGTTATTTTCTTCTGCACTACCCTCAGCAGCGTTCTCATTTTCTTCGTTCTTTGGTACGATGCAGCCGAACATGAGAGTATCGTTACGTTTCTGTAAATCAATGAGTTTGACACCTTGTGTAGCACGACCCATGACGCGGATGTCGGACATTGCCATACGGATGGCTGTACCTGATTTATTGATAAGCATGAGGTCGAAGTCGTCGGTTACGGCATCGATAGAAACGAGTTGTCCTGTCTTGTCGGTGAGGTTCATGGTGCGTACACCCTTACCGCCACGGTTGGTGATACGGTAGATTGGTTCGCCGTTCTCGTCATCGAGCGCTGTACGTTTGCCGTAGCCCTTCTCGGAGATGACCAAGACGGTTTCAGGAGAGTGTTTCTCGACACAAATCATGCCGACCACATAGTCGTTGGCATTCTCTTCGAGTTGGATAGCGCGCACACCTGTTGCAGGTCGTCCCATAGCACGAACGGTTGTTTCGTTGAAGCGGACAACCTTGCCTAAGTGACTGGCAATCAATATCTCGCTCTTGCCATCGGTGAGGACTACACGAATGAGTTGGTCGTCTTCACGCATGGAGATGGCGATGATACCGTTGTTACGCGGGTGCGAATAAGCCTCGAGAGCGGTCTTCTTTATCAAGCCGTTGCGAGTAGCGAAGACGAGATAATGCGACTTCACGAACTCTTCATCGTTCAAGCCTTTGATATTGATGAAGGCGCGGATGTTATCACCTTTTTGGATATTGATAATGTTCTGAATAGCACGGCCTTTGGAGGTCTTGTTGCCCTCGGGTATCTCATAGACTTTGAGCCAATAGCATAGACCTTTCTCGGTGAAGAACATCATGGTGGAGTGCATGGAGGCGGTGTGGACATACTCGATGAAGTCCTCATCGCGGCTGACGCTTGCCTTGGCTCCTACTCCACCTCGGCTCTGTTGACGGAACTCGGTGAGCGGTGTGCGTTTGATGTAACCAAGGTGTGAGATGGTGATGACCATATCGTCGTCGGCATACATATCTTCAGGGTTGAACTCGGAAGCCGCCATGACAATCTTGGTGCGGCGCTCGTCGGAGTATTTCTCTTTTATCTCGATGAGTTCGTCTTTGATGACGTTGTAACGCAACTGTTCCGAAGCCAAGAGTTCTTCTAAGTGTGCAATGAGTTTCTCTAACTCATCGTATTCGTTGCGCAACTCATCGATACGTAGACCTGTCAATTGCGAGAGACGCATATCGACGATAGCCTTTGACTGGAGTTCGTCTAATTGGAAGCGTTGTTCCAAAGCGCGTTGTGCATCGGCCGGCGTACGGCTTTGACGTATGAGGCGAACCACTTCGTCGATGTTATCGACCGCGATAATCAAGCCTTCAATGATATGTGCGCGCTCTTGTGCTTTTTTCAACTCGAAGCGGGTACGGCGTGTTACGACATCCATACGGTGTGCCACGAAGTTCTGCACTAAGTCCTTGAGGTTCAGCAAGCAAGGACGGCCACCGACCAAGGCGATGTTGTTCACAGAGAACGACGATTGCAGGGCCGTGTATTTGTATAACTTGTTGAGGATGACCGTTGCGCTGGCGTCACGGCGGACTTCGATGATGATACGGACATCGCGTTTTGATTGGTCGCTTATGCCAGTGATGCCTTCTATCTTCTTCTCGTTCGACAAGGCAGCGATGTTCTCCACCAACTCGGACTTGACTACATTATAAGGTAGTTCGGTGATGATGATTCTCTCTTTGCCGTGTTCATCGGTCTCGATGTCGGCATTAGAACGGATGACGATACGTCCACGACCTGTCTCGTAAGCATCTTTGACGCCACCGTAGCCGTAGATGGTACCGCCTGTTGGGAAGTCAGGTGCCTTGATATACTGCATCAGACCCTCGACCGTGATGTCGGGGTTATCGATGTAAGCCACGCAACCATCGATTACTTCGCCGAGGTTGTGCGTTGGCATGTTGGTAGCCATACCTACGGCGATACCGCTTGCACCATTGACCAAGAGGTTCGGGAAGCGTGTAGGCAGGACGGTAGGTTCGCGCAAGGTATCGTCGAAGTTCAGCTGCATGTCAACCGTGTCCTTCTCGATATCGCGGAGCATCTCCTCCGCCAGTTTCGAGAGTCGCGCCTCGGTATAACGCATAGCAGCAGGACCATCGCCATCGACTGAGCCGAAGTTACCTTGTCCATCGACGAGCGTATAACGCATAGCCCAAGGCTGGGCCATACGCACGAGGGTGCCGTAGATGGAAGAGTCGCCATGTGGGTGGAACTTACCCATGACCTCACCAACGATACGTGCTGATTTCTTAGTTGGTTTATCGCTTGTATTGCCCAGTTCGTTCATACCGAATAGCACACGGCGATGAACGGGTTTGAATCCATCTCGCACGTCAGGTAAGGCACGCGAGACGATAACACTCATGGAATAATCGATATAGGAGGTTTTCATCTCCTCATCGATATTCACCTTAATAATTCTGTCGTTGTCAACCATATATTTCTATTAACGCAATTAAAATCTGCGGTTACACTTAAAATCACGCAAAGATACAACAATTTTCTTGAATGGGCAATTATTTTCGTGAGAAAAACGATGAAAAAAGTGTGTTTTTGGGCGAAAAGAGGATATTCGGGGACGAATAGTTGTGTAAACGGACGGCTATCGGTGTATTGACATGAATTGGTAATAAAAGGACAACGGATCGCTGCGCTAAAAGACGACTTAAACGGACGACTACGTCGTATTGTCATTAATTGGTCATAAAATTCGTGGTCAAAAAAAAATAAAAAATATTATCATAAAGAATTGATTGTCAGGGATATTGATTTTGAGAGACGGTATAAAATACCGTCTCTATTGCACGGACGCCTGCGGCGGATTGTTATTAATTGGTCATTAAAGACTTTATTATCTTGAAGGTTGAGATGTGGAATTATCATGAAGGTTGAGAGACGGTATGAAATACCGTCTCAACGGAGTGGATGTTTGGCGCAGTATGGTCAAACGGGTCTGACGACCCGAACGACACGAGGGCGTGTCGTCTCCACAATCGCTGTATGGGCGAACGAGGCTTACTTCGTAGTATCCGCGGGCGAGGCGCCCGCGTCCCCAAACAACGTATACAAAAACGAGCCTTACGACTCGAACGACACGGGGGCGTGTCGTCTCCACAATCGCAGTGGTTACGATTGACAATTTGACAATTTACAATTGGACAATTGCACAGTAGAGGCAGACGGGGCTTACTTCGTAGTATCCGCGGGCGAGGCGCCCGCGCCCCCAAACAAAGTATGGTCAAACGGGTCTGGCGACCCGAACGACACGAGGGCGTGTCGTCTCCATAATCGCAGCATCTTTTCCGCGGGCGAGGCGCCCGCGTCCCCAAACCACGTATACAAAAACGAGCCTTGCGGCTCGAACGACACGAGGGCGTGTCGTCTCCACAATCGCAGCATCTTTTCCGCGGGCGAGGCGCCCGCATCCCATACGAGGCTAATTTATAAAGAATTGCCTTGTAGATTTAGTCTACAAGGCAATTCCCAACCTACAAATGCCGCAAATATCTTTCTTGATGAAAGAATTTGGACTTATTATGTTTGACTTGTCACTTTGGACTTGTCACTTTGGACTTGTCATTTTGGACTTATCACTTTGGACTTGTCACTTTGGACTTGTCACTTTGGACTTATTATTCAGCAGCGGGAGCATCAGCTTCGTCAGCAGCTTTCTCTTT
>CAYNMA010000127.1:0-6431 GCA_964398075.1 uncultured Bacteroides sp.
ACGATATCCGATCAATAGCTCGTTCGTTGAACGGCGGCGTAGTTGATCTTCAAGGCGTAGGCACGGCGGAGAGCCTGCTTGGTATCGGCAATGACGCCCATACGTGTGTCTTTATCAGCCTTGATCGACACGGTCATGAGTCCTTGGTCGGACTCTGCCATAGCGGAACGCTCGTTCACGATATAGTTCTCTATCTCGGATACCTCAGCAAAAGCGTCGTCGAGCTGGATACGGGTCTCCGCACCATACTGCTTACGAAACTCCTCGGTAGGAGTACCGATGTAGATATAACGTACCAATGATTTTTTCTCCAACTTGGTCAACTCCGTGGCTTGAGGAACTTTGAAGCTCACCTTGTAGGTGACCTCTTTCATGGAGGTAACCGACATGAAGAAGAAAAGCAACATGAAGATGATATCAGGCAGAGACGATGTGTTCAATGCCGGCATCTCGCGTTTCTCTGATCTACGAATCTTTGCCATTAGTTGTTCCCTCCATAGTTTTTCGGTTCAGCCTCGGAGATCTTCTGAGGATAGACCTTTTGAATTAAACGCTGCGCATCTTCGTCGAGTTCGTTATACGACTTGCCAAAATGCTCGGTGGCATACTCGTTTCGGAGTTCGTTATAGGCAGCCACCAACTCGTTTTGCACTTCCAGATACGCCTGATACTGCGTGTCGACATCGTTCTGTACGGAGATGACGTGATCTTTGGTATAGGTCACTTCTCCCAGTCCGTCGATATGCTCAGTGAAGAGCTCCGGCAGGTTCGGGTCGTTAGTTGGATTGGCAATAAAGTCCTTAGCCGCTTGGCGCAGTTGCCTAACATCCATCTCCTCGCCTTGTACCAAGAGTTGATTCATCGAGTTGATCTTCACAACGAAGATGTTTCGCTTCTTGATATCCACATCCGACGCTTTCTGGTCGGCTGGAATAGGGGCAGGCAGACGACGTGCTAAGCCTTGATTGACATCCATACTTGTTGTCACCAAGAAGAAGATGAGCAGCAAGAAAGAGATGTCCGCCATGGAACTCGCATTTATCTGTGGAATCTTTTTAGCCATGATAGTTTAGGAATGTAAATTTAGTATATATAGGTGCAGTGTTTACGCACTGCACCTATTACCATTTATTTGCGAAGCTTAGTATGGATAAAGCCCCATATTAAGGTCACCACGGTTGCGCCAAAGAGGATGTAGGTCAGGTAGAGAATAGCATCGGTAATCTGAGCCCATGTGCCCACATTCTCGGTGCCTTCGTATCCAATGATATCGATCTTCTCTGGGCTACCTAAGAACCAGCATACAACAATCAGTATTGCGAAGCCTAATACAACAACTACCGTACTGATAGCCTTACGATGGTCGTATTTGCAGTTCTTGATAAACTCCCAAACAACTACGCCGAGCGTAACGACACATGCCAAACCAAAGAGCACGTAGGTCCACTCAAGCAAGAGGTCGGTAAAGCGAGGGATATCCAAGAAGTCTCCCGCAACCTCCAATGAGCCGTTTGAACCACCCGCAAAGAACATCACCGTGAAGACAACACTCAATGCAAGGAGGATCCAAAGACTTATTCTTGGTATCAATTTATAATTCTTCATAACGCGTAATCTAATTAAATGTCAGTAAACTAATTAGGATTACTTATTATTCCTTAGAAGCTTTTTGGTCTCTATCATACTTGATAATGAGGTCAAGCAGACTGATAGAGCTATCTTCCATCTCGTTAACGAGACCCTCAACAAGGGTAAGAACGTAGTTATAGAACAACTGAAGAATAATAGCGATAACCAAACCGAGGAGGGTGGTCAACAGAGCGACCTTGATACCACCGGCAACAACGGTAGCCGAGATATCACCTACTTGTTGAATCTTATCGAATGCCTCGATCATACCGATGATGGTTCCCAAGAATCCTAACGAAGGAGAAAGAGAGATGAACAACGAGATCCAGGTCAAGTTCTTCTCGAGCAGACCGGTTTGCACACCACCATAAGACGATACGGTTTTTTCTACTACATCAACGCCCTCATCGTAGTGCAAGAGACCCTGATAGAAGATAGAAGCCACAGGACCACGGGTGTTGCGGCATACTTCCAATGCAGCATCGATACCACCTTCTTTGAGTGCATTCTCTACCTTGGTAAGGAGCACTTTGGTGTTCGTTTTAGAGAGCGACAGATAGATGATACGCTCGATACAGATAGCCAAACCGAAGATCAAGCAGAGCAAGGTAGCAGCCATAAAGCCTGCACCACCTTCGATGAACTTTGTCTTCATGTACTTGTGGAGAGCAACCATTGCGCCTTCTTCGGCGGGTTCCTCACTTGCAACTTCTGTTTCTACAACGGCAGCACTCTCATCAACTGCTGCGGCAGAATCGTTAGCAACAGCCTCTACTGCTGCTGCGTCTTTGGCGTCTTGAGCCATCACTAAGGTTTGATTTCCCATCAGCAATGTGACAACTGCAAGGGTAGCAAATAGTTTTTTCATTTTTGTTAGGTGATTTAAAAGTTATAATTCACGTTATTTTATTTCTATCTTCCTCAGACAGGCGCACGGTGTTGCACACACTGTCCTCTTTGCGGAGAGACGGGGATTCGAACCCCGGAAACCCTTTTGGAGTTTACACGCTTTCCAGGCGTGCCTCTTCAACCACTCGAGCATCTCTCCTTCTATGTTATGACCTATTTATCAGCCTATAAGACTCCTACAACTCCCCCTACAACAACCCTACAAAACACCACCCAACTCTACTCTCGACAAGTCCTACGAAAATCGGCGGTAAAATTACGAAGAATATATGATATATGCACCATCTTCTGCGATTTTTTTGTTCAAAAGTGCAATTTTCTTGTTTTTTACGAGAAAAAGAGCCGTTTTGCGTTGTCGGTTGTCCGACGATAAACCTCCTCTATATCACACTGATAGGTGGCTGTCAGTGTCTGAGCCACATATTGTATATACCTACTCTCGTTACGTTGTCCACGGAGCGGCGTAGGACTAAGATAGGGTCCATCGGTCTCGAGCACGATATGGTCCAACCCTATCGAAGCGATATGCTCTGCCACCTTCGAGTTCTTAAACGTGATGACGCCGCCAATGCCCAGATAGAGTCCCATCGCCACGATCTGTTCTGCCACTTCGCGACTCCCAGAGAAACAGTGCATCACGCCTCGCAGGGGATGGGCGTTCTTTTCTGCCCTCACCTCACGGAGAACCGTCAAGCAGTCGGCCGTGGCATCGCGCGAGTGGATGATGACAGGGATATCCGCTGTTCGTGCCCATCGCAACTGTTGCCGAAAAGCATCGATCTGCTCTTGCTGGAAGGTCTTATCGAAATGGTAATCGAGCCCTATCTCTCCGATAGCGGTCCAGTGGCGTGTAGGCAATGCAGCATACAGAGTGTCTAATGCCTCTCGATAGTCATCGTGCACATCCTCGGGGTGCAGACCGATGCCTGGGAATAGGTAATCGGGATAGCGGTCGCAGGTCTGCGGCACGGTCTCCAACGAGGACACATTCACTCCTGGCACGATGATGCGTTCGACACCGAACTGCTGCTGGCGCGCTATCAGTTCGTCGAAGTCCTCTTGATAGGAAGGGTCATCGAGATGGCAATGGGTATCGATCAGCATAGCGAATGTCGGAAAAGAATCGAACTATCGCCATAACTCAAGAAGCGGAAGTCGTGTTTCAAGGCATAGTCGTAGACCTCTCGCCAGTCATCGCCGATAAATGCGCTCACAAGCAAGAGGAGCGTGCTCTTGGGTTGATGGAAGTTCGTTATGAGTATATCCACTATCCGGAAGCGGTATCCTGGTTTGATCATGATCTGCGTCTCGGCATGGAGAGTGTCTTGATTGGTGACAGTGAGATAGCGCAACAACATCGTCAACGCCTCTTTTGCCGACATCTCACTTTGTGTCTCATAAGGTTCAAATTGCCCGACATGGATAGCATAGTCGTGCCACTCGCTCGTCGGCACTTGGCTCAACTTCACGCCTATATGATAGAGGCTCTCTAAGGTGCGCATCGAGGTGGTACCCACGGCGGCTATATGTCCCAAGTCATGCAAGAGATCCTCGATGCATTGTTGCGGAACGGCGATGATCTCGGTATGCATCGTATGCTGATTGGCGTCGGCGGTCTTGACCGGTTGGAAGGTGCCAGCACCCACATGAAGGGTCAGTTCGGTGGTCTTTATCCCTTGCCGGCGCAGGTCGGTGAGCAGTTCCTTGGTGAAGTGCAGTCCTGCCGTGGGAGCAGCCACCGACCCTTTGATCGTGCTATACACGGTCTGATAGGTGGTCTTATCGCTTTCCTCGGTCTCACGGTTCAAGTAAGGCGGGATAGGCAACACTCCAGCGGCGTCGAGTATCTCAGCGAAACTGATGGTGGGGTCGTTCCACGAGAAGTCGATCTGATGCACATTGCCGTTCGATGCCACCAGCGACGCTTGCAAGAGGCAATCGCTGTTGCCAATGTGTACACTCAGTTCCAACGGTCCTTGTTTCCATTTCTTTAAGTTACCCACCATGCACTTCCAACGGCAGCCTTGCGTCGACGAGAGACTCAGTTGATAATCGTGTGGCACCAACGGTTCCAAGCAGAAGACCTCTATCTTGGCACCTGTGGTTTTATGGAAAAGCAGTCGTGCCTGTATGACCTTCGTGTTGTTATACACAAGGAGGGAGTCGTGCGGGAGGTAGTTGCCGATATGCAAGAACTGGTCCTGAGAGATGTGGCCCTCCTTATATATAAGCAGTTTCGACTCGTCGCGTTTCGCCAGTGGATACTTAGCGATGCGGTCGTCGGGCAACGGATAATTATAATCCTCTATCAATAACTCTTCCATCGTTTCTTAATGCGTCTTATTCATCTTATAGTCTTTGTGCGTACCCGAGAAGAGATCGTAGCGTACGAACAAGCAATCGAGGTCGCCGTTCAGCAGGGGTATCCGCTTCGAGGGTTTGAGGGCGATATGCTTCAGCGCCTCTTTGTTGGAGGAGATGACCCATGCGGTGCTGCCAGCAAACTTATACTTGAGGGCAGTGCCTATCTCGTCGTAGAGCCGGAATATATCTCTCGGTTCGAGGCGTTCGCCATACGGCGGGTTAGCGATCACGAGGGCACGTTCTTCCCGTGGGTGAAGTTCTTGCATCGCCACTTGCTTGAGTTGGATATAGCGTTGCAGGCCAGCGTTCTTCACGTTCTTCTCTGCCACCTTGATGGCATAGAACGAGTTGTCAGATCCATAGATATGGTGTGTGAACTCTCGGGCATCGCTGTCGTCGTTATATAAGGTCTCGAAGAGTTCGGCATCGAAGTCGTTCCAACGCTCGAAGGCGAACTTATCGCGGTATATGCCAGGTGGGATATTAAGGGCTATCATTGCAGCCTCTATCAGGAACGTGCCGCTACCGCACATCGGGTCGACAAGGTCGGTCTCGCCGTGCCAGCCGGTCATGAGCAGCATGCCTGCAGCGAGGGCTTCGTTGATAGGTGCTTCAGTCTGCGCTGCGCGCCATCCGCGTTTGTGCAACGACTCGCCGGAGCTATCGAGACTGACTGTCACTGTGGTCTGGGCGATATGGACATTGATATACAGGTCGGGGTTATCGATTCTCACACTCGGGCGCTTATCGTAGCGCTCGATGAAGAAATCGACTATCGCGTCCTTGACCCGATAGGTCATGTATCGTGAGTTCTTAAAGGTGTCGGAATAGACGGTGCTGTCGATGGCTATCGACTTATCGCAACTCAGATAGCGTTCCCAATCGATCTGCTTGATCTGTTCATAGACCTCATCGGCGTTCACGGCACGGAAGGTAGCAATGGGTTTCAGTACACGCGAGGCGGTACGAAGCCACAAGTTCGCCTTGTACATCAGCGACTTATCGCCAGTGAACTGCACAGCACGACGCTGTATCTCGATATTATTAGCACCTATCTGCAGCAGTTCATCTGCCAAGACACCCTCCAGACCCTTGAAGGTCTTCGCTATCATTGTATATTCCTCTTGCATACCGTATAAAGGTTTATGCAAAGGTACGACTATTCTCGGGAATACACAAATCTTATCCGACAGAGGACTTAGACTTAAACGGACGCCTGCGGCGTATTGACATGAAGGAGTCATAAAATACGTGGTCAAAAAATCTAAAAAACTGAAGACAAAACAATTATCAACTCCGTATCAACCGACAATAATTATCTTGAAACAAATATTGTCAAATATGGACCAAATATTCCACGTCGGCTAAAGATATTATCAAATAGACTCCATTAAAGCCCATTAAAGGACCATTAAAAAGATGGCAGACCGCACTGCGTGCTAAAAGACTCAAGACCGCTGCGCTAAAGGACGGCAGACTTAAACGGACGCCTGCGGCGTATTGACATGAAGGAGTCATAAAATACGTGG
>CAYNMA010000128.1:0-6365 GCA_964398075.1 uncultured Bacteroides sp.
ACAATCGCAGCATCTTTCTTGATTTGAGAGACGGTATGCAATACCGTCTCTACGGATGGGGGATTGGCATGGCATGGTCGAACGGGTCTGGCGACCCGAACGACACGGGGGCTCGACACGGTATTCTTGTTCAGTCCACTGGACTTCACTCGCTCAGGCAGACTCAGTGCTTCGCACCTGCCTTCGCTTCACGTCTCCACAATCGCAGCAACTTTCTTGATTTGAGAGACGGTATACAATACCGTCTCTACGGTATGATTTCCCGCGGGCGAGGCGCCCGCGTCCCCAACAGGGCTGACTTCGGGGCTTATAGGGTTTATGGGACTCTTGGTGGTGTTTTTGGGGATTTTTTGGGTTGGTGTGTCAATTTTTCTACTCTATTCACAATTATTTCTACTCGGTTGACAAGAATATGCCCTATATTTGCAAATTGGTAAATGGGGTGTGATTGAGCATTGCAATAGTGTACAATGGAGTTTATGTGCGCTAATCGTGGTTGAGCAAGGATAGAGAATGTAACTAACTAAGAATAAACAAAATATCATTATTACTATGAAGCAATTTATGGATAAGGATTTCCTATTGCAGACAGAGACTGCGAAGGAACTGTATCATGATCATGCGGCAAAGATGCCGATTATTGATTATCACTGTCATTTGATCCCTCAGATGGTAGCGGAGAACAAGCGTTTTGAGTCGATTGCACAGATATGGTTGATGGGCGACCACTACAAGTGGCGTGCTATGCGGTCGAACGGTGTGGATGAGCGATTCTGCACGGGTAAGGACACGACAGACTGGGAGAAGTTTGAGAAATGGGCGGAGACCGTTCCGTACACTTTCCGCAACCCACTCTATCACTGGACGCATCTTGAGTTGAAGACTGCATTCGGTATTGATAAGTTGCTCAGTCCGGAGACCGCCAAGGAGATCTATGACGAGTGCAACCGTCAGATTGCAACTGATCCGAAGTTCTGTCCACGTGGTATGATGGAGCACTATCATGTAGAGATTGTGTGCACGACAGATGACCCTGCTGATTCGCTTGAGTGGCACAAGGTTGTTGCCGCCGACAAGAGTTGCAAGACTCGTATGCTTCCAGCATGGCGTCCGGATGCAGCGATGAACATTGAGGCTGCTACATGGAAGGCATATATCGAAAAACTGTCACAGGTTAGTGGGGTGGCTATTCATACATTTGCTGATTTGACGGATGCATTGCAGCGTCGTCACGATTTCTTCCAGTCGATGGGTTGCCGTCTATCGGACCACGGTATCGAGGAGTTCTACGATGAGCCCTATACCGAGGCAGAGATCAATGCTATCTTGGATAAGGCATTGGCAGGTAAAGCATTGAGTGCTACTGAGATTCGTCAATACAAGCACGCTTTCTTGCATACACAGGCTGAGATGGACTATAATGCAGGCTGGACACAACAGTATCACTATGGTGCTATCCGTAACAACAACACTAAGATGTTCAAGTTGCTCGGTGCAGATACCGGCTTTGACTCTATCGGAGAGTTCACCACGGCAAAGGCTATGGCACACTTCCTCGATGAGATGAACATGGAGGGCAAGTTGGCAAAGACGATACTCTACAACCTCAACCCATGCGCTAATGAGGTGATTGCTACTATGTTGGGTAACTTCCAAGATGGTTCGGTTGCCGGTAAGATTCAGTTCGGTTCCGGTTGGTGGTTCCTCGATCAGAAGGACGGTATGGAGAAGCAGATGATGGCACTCTCTAACCTCGGTCTGCTGAGCCGCTTCGTTGGTATGTTGACCGATAGTCGTTCGTTCTTGAGTTATCCTCGTCACGAGTACTTCCGTCGTACGCTCTGCAACATCTTGGGTAATGATGTGGAGAACGGTATGATTCCGTACACGGGTTATGAAAAGAAACGCCTACAGCAAATGGTTGAGGATATCTGCTATAACAACGCAAAGAACTATTTTAATTTTTGAATTTGACAATTGACAATTTGACAATTGGCGCGGATGGATGAGCAGCAATTAAAAGAGAGGTTTCGACTATATTCTATCAGAATAATAAAGATGGTAGATGTTATGCCCGTTAAACGCATTGCCGTCATGGCTATTGCGAGGCAAATAGTCCGTTCAGGAACTTCTCCTGCTGCAAATTATCGCGCAGCATGTATAGCAAAGTCTAAAAAGGACTTTCTAAACAAATTGAAAATGGTTGAAGAGGAATTAGATGAAACACGATATTGGTTGGAGTTAATGGTAGATGTAGAGGTTTTTCCAAAAGAGAAATTGGAACCGCTCATAGCAGAAACTAATGAGCTTCTCAGCATCATAACGAAGTCAGTTATATCCACTCGTATTCACTTGGCTCAGCACCCAGAAAAAAGTCAAATTACAGACAACAAAGAATAATTATTTATAAAATTGTAACATGAAACTATGGCAAAAATTGTAACATTGGGCGAGATTATGCTTCGCCTTTCGCCGGAGGGCAACGATCGTTTTATTCAGACAGATTCATTCCGTATCATCCCAGGTGGTGGTGAGGCCAACGTGGCAATCTCGCTTGCGAACTATGGTCATGATGCTTATTTCGTAAGCAAACTGCCAAAGCATGAGATTGGTCAGATAGCAGTCAATGCATTGCGTCGTTATGGTGTGAACACCGATTTTGTTGCTCGTGGTGGCGACCGTGTTGGTTTGTACTATGCAGAGACGGGTGCGTCGATGCGTCCCTCGAAGGTGATCTACGACCGTGCTCATTCCTCAATTGCAGAGGCAGATCCATCGGATTTCGATTTTGATGCTATCATGGAGGGTGCCCAGTGGTTCCACTGGAGCGGTATCACTCCTGCGATCTCGGATAAGGCAGCAGAGTTGACTCGTCTTGCTTGTGAGGCAGCAAAGCGTCACGGCGTAACGGTATCGGTTGACCTTAACTTCCGTAAGAAGTTGTGGACGAGCGAGAAGGCAATCTCAGTTATGCGTCCTTTGATGAAGTATGTAGACGTCTGCATTGGTAATGAGGAAGATGCTCAACTCTGCTTGGGCTTCAAGCCAGACGCTGATGTAGAGGGTGGTCAAACGGATGCTGCAGGATATGAAGGTATCTTCAAACAGATGGCAAAAGAGTTTGGCTTCAAGTATGTTGTTTCAACACTTCGTGAGAGTTACTCGGCAACCTTCAACGGTTGGAAGGCCCTTATCTATGATGGAAAGGAGTTCTATCAGTCGAAGCGTTATGAGATCAATCCTATCATCGACCGTGTAGGTGGTGGTGACTCGTTCTCGGGTGGTTTGATTCATGGCTTGCTCACTAAGAAGACTCAGGGTGAGGCATTGGAGTTCGCCGTTGCAGCGAGTGCATTGAAGCACACTATCAATGGTGACTTTAACCTTGTTTCCGTTGAGGAAGTTGAGGCATTAGCCGGAGGCAATGCAAATGGTCGCGTACAGCGTTAAATCAATTAACAATTAACAATTAACAATTAACAAGCATAGCTGGTGAAAAGGGATGATTAACAATTAATAATTAACAATTAATAATTAACAATTAACAATTAACAATTAACAATTAACATGAGAGGGGCTGACAATATTATTCACACAAAGAGCCGGAATTTTGCTATTCGCATTGTCAAGATGGTGGCTTATTATGAGAACAATTTGTCTTACACCTATTCTCCTATGCTCCACCAAATACTGAAATCGGGAACATCAATAGGAGCCAACATACGGGAATCACAGTATGCAGAGAGTCCAGAGGACTTTATCCACAAACTGAAGATTGCCCTTAAGGAGGCGAATGAGACCGATTTTTGGTTGGACCTCTTCCATGAATCTGGAATACTTACCGATGAGCTGTATGACAATATACAAGTTGATTGTAAAGAGTTAATTAAATTGCTTATCACTATCATCAACAAAACAAAAAATAATCAACAGGGAAAGGCTGAAGCAAAATAGAAGCATTATTCTCTGTATAAATTATAAAGTATTATGGCTAAGTTTGATAAGTTGGCTGTGATGGCCAAGATCGGTGAGACGGGTATGGTGCCTGTCTTCTACAACAAGGATCTGGACTTGTGCAAGAATGTCGTAAAGGCATGCTACGAGGGTGGAGTTCGTGCATTCGAGTTCACCAACCGTGGAGATTTTGCGCATGAGATCTTTGGAGAGTTGGTTAAATGGGCAGCCAAAGAGTGCCCTGAATTGGCGTTGGGTGTAGGTTCAGTAGTAGATGCACCTACGGCAGCGCTTTATATTCAGTTGGGTGCATGCTTCGTAGTAGGTCCATTGTTCAACGCAGACATTGCGCCTGTATGTAACCGTCGTCTCGTTCCTTACTGCCCAGGTTGCGGTACGGTATCGGAGATCGGTAAGGCTCAAGAGATGGGTTGCGACTTGACGAAGTTGTTCCCAGGTGATGTATATGGTCCTAATATGGTTAAGGGTCTGAAGGCTCCAATGCCATGGTCGAAGATCATGGTGACGGGTGGTGTTGCTCCAGAGAAGGAGAACCTCGAGAAGTGGTTCAAGGCTGGTGTCTACTGTGTAGGCATGGGTTCGAAGTTGTTCCCGAAAGAGGTAATCGCTGCTAACGATTGGGCATATATCACGAACAAGTGCAAGGAGTGCCTCGAGATCATCAAGGCTGCTCGTTAATATTTTCAATGGCTGCTTTTCCTTATATATAATTTTTCCTTATATTAATAGGGATGAGCAGCCATTTATTACTAACCCTATAAAACATATCTAATGTCAACACAACAAAAACTTATGACGAACTGGCGTTGGTGGTTGTGTTCGTTGCTATTCGTTGCGACGACCGTGAACTACTTAGACCGTCAGGTGCTATCCCTCACATACGAGGAGTTTATCAAACCAGAGTTCCACTGGACGGATGATGATTATGGAACGATTACAAGTTTATTCTCAATTTTCTACGCAATAGCGTGTCTATTTGCCGGCAAGTTTGTCGACTGGATGGGTACGAAGAAGGGGTATTTGATAGCGATAGGCGTATGGTCGGCAGGTGCATGTATGCATGCGGGTTGCGGCTTTGTGACAGCGCATATCGAGGGCTTGGACAGTGTAGCGGCGATGCGCGCCGTAGAAGCGGGGTCGGATATTGCCTTGGCAGTAGCAACGACTTCGGTATATTTATTCTTGCTATGTCGAGGCATCTTGGCGCTTGGTGAGGCGGGTAACTTCCCCGCAGCGATCAAGGTGACGGCAGAGTATTTTCCCAAGAAAGACCGTGCATTTGCGACCTCAATATTCAATGCGGGAGCGTCGGTAGGTGCGCTTGCAGCCCCACTGTGTATTCCGCCATTGGCAGCTAAGTTTGGCTGGGAATGGGCGTTCATCATCATTGGTGGACTGGGTTTCATTTGGATGTTCTTCTGGCAGTTTATGTATGAGAAGCCGGAGAAGTCGAAGCATGTGAATGAGGCAGAGTTGGAGTATATACATCAGGACGATGCGCTAGAGGCGAAGGCTGAGGTTGCACCGGCAGCAGAGGAGAAGGCTATTCCGATGTGGCGTTGCTTTGGTTATCGTCAGACATGGGCGTTTATTGCGGGAAAGTTCTTCACGGACGGTGTATGGTGGTTTTTCCTGTTCTGGGCGCCATCGTATTTCCAAAATCAGTTTGGTTACAAGGCATCGAGCGGTATGGGTCAGGCATTGATCTTCACGCTTTATGCGATAGTGACTGTTATCTCGATCTTTGGCGGTTATCTGCCGAAGTTGTTCGTAGAGAAGAAGGGCATGGAGCCTTATAGCGGTCGTATGCTGTCGATGTTACTGTTTGCTTTCTTCCCTATCTGTGCGTTGTTGGCACAGCCATTGGGCGGATATAGTGCATGGTGGCCAGCAGTATTGATCGGTTTGGCCGGTGCAGGACACCAAGCATGGTCTGCGAACCTGTTCTCGACGGTGGGCGATATGTTCCCGAAGTCGACAGTAGCGACGATAACGGGTATCGGTGCGATGGCCGGTGGTATCGGTTCGATGATCATCCAAAAGGTTGCAGGTAAGTTGTTTACTTATGCAGAGGAGGCCGGTGATGCGTTTAGTTTCCTCGGTTTCACGGGTAAGCCCGCAGGGTATTTCATCATGTTCTGCTTCTGCGGTGTGGCTTATCTGATTGCTTGGGCGATCATGAAGAGTCTCGTGCCAAAATACAGTCCGATAGAGGATTGAGTTTGAATGTTTTTTGTTTGGGCAGGGTTCTGGGGGTTTCCTCGGGACCCTGCTTTTTTCCTTGCCACTGCGTGGTAGAGAAATGAAAAGAAAAGGGGTAATTAACAATTAAAAATTAACAATTAACAGACATGGTATGATCAATCGAGCCTGACGGCTCGGACGACACG
>CAYNMA010000129.1:0-6330 GCA_964398075.1 uncultured Bacteroides sp.
GCAGAACTTGTGGTATGTGCCCTTGGGGATATAGACGGCTTTGAGTTTAGGACAATCATAGAAACATTCGGGGGCTATGTACTCAATCGTAGCAGGGAGGGTTATAGTAGTTAGATTCGGACAGGAACCGAAGTTGTGAAAACCAATTTCTTTTACTCCGTTGGGTAGGGTGATTTCTGTAATATCATCTAAGTTATTGAATATACCCTCTCCGATGTATGTAATGCCAGTTGGTATAGTGGAATTGCTACAAATACAGAGAAGTGCATTGTCTTTAGTACTTATTATGGCATTGCAATTGTCTCGGCTATCATAGTCTTTGTTGTTTGCATCCACTACTATGCTTTTGACGTTCTTACAATTATAGAGGATGTTATCATAGATTCTAGTCACGCTGTCCGGAATATAGAGACTAGTGAGATTAGGACAATTTGAGAAGGCATATTCTCCGATGGTTAATACGCTGTTTGGTATAGTGATGTTTGTGAGGTTTGTACAACTTGAAAAAGCGTGGTTTCCAATGTATAACAGACCTTTGAGAAGGCTGATGTTGGTAAGGCTTGAGCAGCAGTTGAAAGCGTTATCGCCAATATTTGTTACACTGGAGGGTATGTTGATGTTTGTAAGACTACCGCAGTGGGCGAAAGCGGTGCATTCGATTTTGGTTAGACTATTCGGTAGTTTGACACTTGTAAGTTGTGAGCAGAAGCAGAATGTGCCATCTGCTATACTTGTAACGCTATCTGGTATGTCAATACTGGTGAGTTGTTTGCAGGACATAAAAGCGTCTTCTTCAATGCTTGTGACGCTATTGGGTATGGTGATACTATTGAGGTTACTGCAACTATGGAAGGCTTTCTTCCCAATACTAGTTACGCTATTTGGGATGTGGATGCTTGTAAGGTCTTGACAGGCATTGAAGGCATTATTCCCAATAGAAGTTACACTGTCGGGAATGATGGTATTTGTGCAACCTAAAAGGAGTGTGTTGGTCGCCGTTTCGATGATAGCATTGCAGTTGTTTCGGCTATCGTAGATAGGGTTATTGGGTGAGACCGTGATACTTGTGAGATTGGTTGAGAACGCATCGTCTTCTATCTTTGTTAGATTCTTGTGTATATAAATGTTCTTGATGTTGGAACAAGTGAAAACGCCATCTTTGAGAGAAGTAATTCCTAGAGGTATATTTGCGCATGTAAGTTTTTTGCAACACCAGAATGCCCGTTCTCCTATGTTTGTTACGCTATCGGGAAGGTTGATACTTGTGAGTTCAGCGCAATTATTGAAAGCATTGTCGCCTATATATGTTAAGCCATCGTGTAGGGTTATGGAAGTGAGATTGGAACAACAAAAGAAGGCATTGCGTCCTATACTTGTGACGCTACTGGGTATGTTGATGCTATGGAGTTGTCGGCATTCATTGAAAGCATCCGCTCCGATGGAGGTGACGCTATCGGGAATGACTGTGTTCATGCAGCCTGCTATAAGTGTATTGGTAGCGGTCTCGATGATAGCGTTGCAGTTGTTTCGGCTATCGTAGATAGGGTTTGCAGGGTCGACCGAGATACTGGTAAGGCTTGAGCATCCCGCGAAAACTTCACGATCGGCAATGTGGGTAACACTCTTTGGTATGTGGATGGCTTGCAGATTAGAGTAACCGCAGAAAGTCCTCTCACCGATACTTGTTACACTTTCGGGTATTTGGATGCTTCTGATAGAAGAACTATTGATAAATTCATGGCTTTCTATCGCAGTTACTCGATAGACTTCGTTCTTGTAGGAGACAGTCTCGGGTACGATGATATCGTCTTCTGTTTTCCGGGATTCTATATTGTAGGTAGCGGTGTGGGTCTCAGGGTTGAGATCGAAGGAGAGGTTGTTGATGGTGGCTTGCATGGCTTGATGATTTGATAATTTGACAATTTACAATTGACAATTATGGAGTATGGTCAAACGGGTCTTGCGGCCCGAACGACACGGGGGATGATTTGACAATTTGACAATTTACAATTGACAATTATGGAGTATGGTCAAACGGGTCTTGCGACCCGAACGACACGAGGGCTCGACAAGGTATTCTTGTTCAGCCCACTGGGCTTCACTCGCTCGGGCAGCCTCAGTGCTTACGCACCTGCCCTCGCTTCACGTCTCCACAATCGTATCGTCACCATAATTGTGTTGTTATCATAATTATAACAACAGAGGGCTGTGGAGTCCTCTGTTGTTTATGATTGGCTACCTTGTGGAGGCTAACATGTATACGGAATTGTATATTAGTTAGCGTATAGGTTAGCGAGGTTTCGTATTACTTCTTAGTTAGCGAAGTATGCTTTCACATCGTCGTTAGGAACGATTTCTTCTTGGAAGATGTAAGCGCCAGTTTTAGGTGACTTAACCATCTTAATGCACTTGCTGTGGTTACGACCAGCGTTACCAGTTTGCAGGGTTGCGACCGCTTTCTTTGCCATAATTCAAGTCTTTTACTTAATTTCTTTGTGAATAGTGTAACGTTTGAGGATTGGGTTGTATTTCTTCAATTCCAAACGGTCTGGGGTGTTCTTACGGTTCTTCGTGGTGATGTACCTAGAAGTTCCTGGCAGTCCACTAGCCTTTTGTTCTGTGCACTCAAGAATGACTTGAACACGTGCTTCTTTCGATTTCTTTCCCATAGTGATACCTCCTTAGTTATTCGTATAAATACCCTTTTTCGGCAGCACGCTTCAGCGCAGCGTCCAAACCGATTTTGTTAATAGTACGCAGACCAGCCGCTGATACATTAAGGCTGATCCAGCAATCTTGTTCTACCCAGTAGAACTTCTTATGGAACAAGTTCACATCGAAAGTGCGCTTTGTATGGCGCTTCGAGTGTGATACATTGCATCCACCCATGGCTTTCTTGCCGGTAATTTGACAAATCTTTGACATTTTATTATAATTTTATTTATTCCAAGTGTGTGTTCCTCAACCAGTTATCCTCGATTGTTGGCGTGTTTACTAAGTCAATCTACTCACTATTCCACCATACGCCAAAATTGTGTGCAAAGGTAAGACAAATATTTTGTTCCCACAAGAGTTTGTGCGAATTTTCTATGGGAATATTTGTAAGAGACTGATTACTAGATATTCTAGAGGGTCTAGAAGTTCTAGAAGTTCTAGATGGACTAGATGGTGGAGATGATGGCGGAGCAGGAGAGTTCGCCGGTGGGGGTGTAGATGTCGTAGCAGTGGAGAGTGGGGGAGGTGGTGTTGTCTGGGGAGGTGGTGTTGTCGAGGGTTGGGTTTTGCTGCTTGGCGTAGATGATTCTTACTTGGTCGTTCTTGTAGACTTCTCGGGCATAACGGAGGTCGAGACGGAGGGTATGGGTTCCGTTGTAGCAGTATTCATTACCGCGGGCGAGGGCGCCCGCGTCCCCAGCATTACCGCGGGCGAGGGCGCCCGCGTCCCCAGTATTACCGCGGGCGAGGGCGCCCGCGTCCCCAGAAGCGTCTATACTCCCAATTGGGGCGTAGAGGTTGAGGAGGTGTTCGAGGTATTTGCAGGAGTTGCAGTGTCCGTTATAGTCGATGTCGGAGTAGGCGATACGATAGGTCGTTTCGAGGTCGGGGTGGGTGATAGGTATATGTCGTGCAGGTCGGGGGATGTCGAGTGCTTCTCCTGGTTGGTCGAGTTGGAAGGCTGGGAGGTGGAAGACATTCTGTATGGTGCGGTCGTCGGTATTGAGGACCGCCCATACAGATCGTGCTTCGCCTTGTAGTGTTCCGTTGATGTAGATACGGAAGTTACGTATAGAGAGGGTGTGAATATGTTCTTGCACCCACGTCTCGACTACCATCTCATCGCCAGGGGCAGGGAGGGCGTGTATCAAGAGTGAGAGGTTGGTCAGTACCCAAGTGAGGTGCTGCGGGTGGAGGTATTTGACACCGAAGCCGTGTAGGTCGGCCGACAGTCCGGCACTATTGAGTAGGTAGTTCTCGAGGGTGTAGAGTCGCAGACGACGCTGCTCGTCGACATCCTGATACTGAATCGTGTAGGTGAACTTATCGGGTTGCATGGTTGGTTGTTCCTTGTTTTAGTTCTCTTTATCCCTCTTTAGTTCTTTTGAGGTTGTTCTTTCAGCCAGCGGTCGAGCCAGTTGGTGAAGGTGCGTTGCCACAGAATACCGTTCTGAGGTTTGAGTACCCAGTGGTTCTCGTCGGGGAAGATGAGGAGTTGTGCAGGAATGCCTCTCATCTTAGCGGCATCGAAGGCAGCCATGGCTTGGTTGGCGAGGATACGATAGTCTTTCTCGCCGTGGATACAAAGGATAGGTGTATCCCAACGGTCGACGAACTTATGTGGGGAGTTGTCGAAGGTCCGTTGTGCAATGGCATTGTCTTTCTCCCAATAAGCGCCACCCATGTCCCAGTTGGCAAACCATTTCTCCTCGGTCTCGAGGTACTGCATCTCAATATTGAATATGCCATCGTGTGCGATGAAGGCTTTGAAGCGTCCGTCGTGATGGCCTGCAATCCAATAGACACTGAAGCCACCAAAGGAAGCGCCTACGCATCCGAGGTGGGCTGTATCGACATACGACTCGGTGCAGAACTCGTCGATGGCGGTGAAGTAATCACGCATACACTGTCCTCCATAGTCGCCACTGATGGCTTCGTTCCATTCGTTGCCGAAACCAGGTAACCCTCGACGGTTGGGGGCCACGATGATATATCCTTCAGCCGCCATACGCATGAAGTTCCAACGGTAACTCCAGAACTGCGATACAGGGGATTGCGGTCCTCCCTCACAGTAGAGGAGAGTAGGGTATTTCTTGCTTGGGTCGAAGTGTGGTGGGTAGATTATCCAAGTGAGCATCTGCTTGCCGTCGGTGGTAGTCTGCCAACGAGGTTGAACCGTACCCATGTCGACAAGGTCGTAGATGTGCTTGTTCTCGTAGGTTAACTGCGTGAGAGCGTGTGCGGTGTCGAGAGAGAGGGCATAAATCTCGTTGGCTTCGCACATAGAGCAGCGGGTGCAGAAACAGGTGTTGCCTTGCGTACCGATAAGGGAGAAGTTGTACTGCCCATCGGATATCTCTGTTACAACGCCTTGTAGGTCGATGGAGTATAGATGTTCAAGCGCATGCCAACAACCTGCGAAGAGGAGTTGATTGTTTCCATTCCAACAGTATTCGTCGACATTACTCTCGAAGTGTTTCGATAGGAAGGTCTTCTCTTGGGTCGTGAGGTCGAGTAGGAAGAGTCGGTTCTGGTCGGACTCGTATCCGTCTCTCTCCATGCTAAGCCAAGCGAGATGCGTGCCATCGGGCGAGAACTGCGGGTTGGTGTCGTATCCGAGCATCCCTTCTGTGAGGTTGACGGTAGTAGCGGACTGAATATCATATAGATAGATGTCGGAGTTGGTGCTTATGGCATAGTCGAGTCCAATCTTTTTCCGGCAGGTGTATGCTACTTTCTTGCTGTCGGGACTCCAAGCGAGTTGCTCCATGCCCCCGAAGGGTTTCATGGGTGACTCGTAGGGTTCACCCTCGAGGATGTCGACGATGTTTGTTAGGTCTTTGCCGTTGAATTGTGCGATGAAGGGGTGTGGGGCGGATTCGGTCCATTCGTCCCAATGCTTGTACATGAGGTCGTCAATCACTCGTCCAGAGGCGAGTGGTAGGTCGGGGTACTTCTCTGCGGTGGTGGTGATGGTCTTTACCTGCGATACAAAGAGGATGTGCTGCTCGTCAGGGGAGAAGCGGAACCCTTCTATATCATTCTCGTAATGAGAGAGTTGTTTGCGGTGTTTGCCGTTGGTGTCCATCACCCAAATCTGGTTAGAACCGCTCTCGTCGGAGAGATATGCGATGCGTCCATCGGCGAGCCATTGAGGGTTGGACTGATGAAAGGCGTCGTGCGTTAGTTGCTGGTTACCAGTGCCATCAGGGTTGATGAGGAAGATTTCGGAGTTGGACTTGTTCCTCTCAACGGAGTAGTAGGAGACGGTGTAAAGGAGTTGTCCGGTCGTGGGGTTGACGGCTGCTTCGCCTATTCGTCCCATTGCCCAGAGCGCTTCGGGCGAGAACTTACGGTCTTGGACAGAAGGAGTCTGCCGCCCGATGATGTTGTCGGTGGTTGGTTTCATACAACTGGCTAAAAAGAGGGTTGTTAGGAGGAGGAAAGTGATACGAATTTTCATATTTGACAATTTGACAATTTACAATTTGACAATTTACAATTTGACAATTTACAATTGGACAATTGGCGAGGTATCGTCAGTCGAGCCTGCGGCTCGGACGACACGAGGGCTCGATACGGTATTCTTGTTCAGTCCACTGGACTTCACTCGCT
>CAYNMA010000130.1:0-6315 GCA_964398075.1 uncultured Bacteroides sp.
TAAAGGAGCCGTATAGGGGATTGAAGGTTGGTCATATTTTTAACGGACTATTGACCTATAGAATAGAACAATGTGTTGTGTAAGTGATTGAATTCCTTAGCGTTGCGCAGCAGAAAAAAATAGATATTCTAGATCGCCCCTGTGGGGCTATTCTAGAGGGACTAGAGACCCTAGTTTTTCTAGTTTTCTAGAAGTTCTAGACCGCCTCTACGGGCTGTTCTAGAGGAACTAGATATTCTAGCAAGTTGAACTAGTTGAGGTTGGATTAGTAGAATTTGTGGGCGAAGCCGATGGAGAGCATCTCTTTGAATTGGATCTTGGGGCGGGTGGTAGTGGTGGAGGTAGTAAGGACGGTGTTATCGTAGCGGGGGTGCAGCATGAGGCGGGCAGAGAAGAAGCGGTTGATGATGAAGTTGCATACTACTTCCCAATCGACCTCGACACGACGATAGTTCGTATAGAAATAGAGTTTGCTCTCTAAAGCGACTTCTCGTACGGGTTTCCATGTCCAATCGACACGGATAGAACTACCTACATCGTTCAAGATATTCTTACCCGAGGTGATACCAAAGGTGGTAGGTGCGACATGGATAGTGTCGCTTGCATAGATGAGTTTATAGGTAAGTGGTGCAAAGACGATAGAGAGTCCCTTGACCGGTTTATAGTCGAGACCTAACTGGAGGTTGAAGCGGATAGGCGTGAAGGGACCGGTCTTGAGCACTAACTGGTTGCTTTTCCACGTATTGAAGAACTGTGTCTGGAACTCGGCAGAAAGGGTGTATGAGAACTTACCAAAGGCTTTGATACCAAGTTTGGTATAAAGTCGGAAGAGGTCGTCGTTGGCATTCACTTTCCGAAGCGAGTCGCCCTGCACGGTATTGAAGCCCATACGCCATTCGAGGTTACTCTCCCAAGTGATGTTCTTGCGGTTATCGTAAAGCATACTCCCTTGTACAATCGATAGGACAGCAAAGTTTGAGTTGCCACCGGCATACCAGTTGGAGGACACATAGTTCTGCGTGAGTTGTACCATGGTGGTCAGTTCCTTACGCCAAAGTGAGAACTGGTTCTGTATGGCTTTCAGTTTGGCTATTCGGTCTTCCTCCGCATCTTTGACGAGTGACTTCTCGGGTATCCACAAGCCACCTTGCGATTGTGAGTGGAGGAGTTCGGGTTCGGTAAAAGACACCGAGTCGAGCATACCGACATAGAGGTTGGCATGGTGGCAGGTTATGTATCGGCGTGCCGACTGTTGGATAGTGAATATATTGACATTCTCTTTAGTGGTATCGGTTAGTGACTTCCACTTAGGTGCTTGATAGTAGAGAGGCAGACAGAGGGGGTAGACGCCACCTTCTCGTGCCAGTCGCCGAGCGATACGGAGTGAGTCGGCATAGCCTATATGAAAGGTGTTAGGGGAGATATAGGTAGTGTCGGTCAGCAGGCGCACCTTTGTTAGGGAGTCTTGCTGCTGTGCTAAGCGTTGTCCTTGCTGGGAGAGGAGACCAAAGAGGATGTCGTCCTCGGTGGCGGTCTGAACGAGGTCGGACGGTCGTAGGGTATCGGGATAGAGCATGATAGAGTCTTGTGCCATAGCAGTGACTGCAAGGCACAGGCAAACTATACACAGGTGCCATCTATTCCGAATCATGCAACTACTTCTTGTTTTTCTTCGTTGTTTCTTTCTTAGTGTTTACAGCGTGTTCGGGTTGGAGTGCAGCATCAGCATCGAGAGGTCGGCGGAAGGCACGAACGATAAGCCATACGCCCCAGATGATAAAGGGGATACTGAGTATCTGTCCCATATTAAGGAAGAGAGAAGCCTCGAAGGCTTCTTGGTCTAACTTAATGAACTCGAGGCAGAAGCGGGTGAGGAAGATGATAACAAGGAAGACGCCAAAGATGAGTCCATTGCGACGATAGAGTCGTCCTTTCCAGTACATCAACCATGTGACAATGAATGCTACGATACAGTAGAGCATCTCATATATCTGCGTGGGGTGACAAGGGAGGGTATCGCCATTCAGCACGAAGAGGAAGCCCCACGGCATATCGGTAGGGTTACCATATATCTCGGAGTTCATGAGGTTACCCAATCGGATGCAGGTGGCGGTGATGCAGACACCTATGACGAGTCGGTCGAAAATCCAGTTGATACCTTTATGGAAGTGTTTTCTATCAAGCAGGAAGGCAGCAATGATCAGTCCGATAGCGCCACCGTGGGAGGAGAGTCCACCTTCCCATATCTTTAACAGAGCAAGGGGATGCTCGATGTAGGGGTTGCGGTAGTTGAAGGTCATCCCAAGGAAGTGGATAGGCTCGAGGTGTAGTGCAGCGGCTTCATGCCATTCGTAGAAGAAACAGTGACCTAAGCGGGCGCCAATGATGACGCCTAAGACCATATACATGAACAGTTTGTCGACCCAGTCCTCGGGGCAATGTTCGTTCTTATAGAGTCGTTGTTGTACGAGCAGACAGAACCAGATACCGAGAGCCCAGAGGATACCGTACCAGCGTACTTGCAGCGAGCCGAGGGAGAAAGCGACAGGGTCGACTTCCCATGTGATATAGTTGAATAACACGATGTAAATATTATCTGTTAGTATCTTTAGAGATCACGGCCGTGGCAGTTCTTATATTTCTTACCGCTACCGCACGGGCACGGATCGTTTCGTCCCACTTTCTTCTCGACACGGAGGGGTTCGGGTTTCTGTATCTCTCGTGTATCTCGTTGTGCAGCATCACCCATAGGACGGTGTTGTTCGGCAGAGTCTTTCTGAGTGCGGTACTTGCTATAGTCTTGCCGTTGTGGTGCTTGTGCTTGTCGCACTTGTTCGGGTTCACGAACAGGTATCTGTCCACGCAAGAGGATAGAGATAGCACGGCGGTTGAAGTTATTGAGCATAGCCGAGAAGAGGTTGAAGGACTCTAACTTATAGATAAGCAATGGGTCTTTCTGCTCGTAGGTAGCGTTCTGCACATTCTGCTTGAGTTCGTCTAACTGACGGAGGTGTTCTTTCCACTCGTCGTCGATGACATAGAGCAGGGTTCGTTTCTCGAACTCTCGTATCACTTCCTTGCCTTCGTTCTCGTAGGCATTCTTGAGATTGGTTATCACATTATAAACCTTCTTGCCATCGGTGACAGGGATGATGATGTTCACATATTGTGAGCCACGCTCCTCGTAGACACGTTTGATGACGGGGTAAGCGGTAGTCGCCAGTTTATCCATCTTACGCTTGAAGATATCGAGTGCAGCCTCAGCGAGTAGGTCGACTAAGACATCGGATTTCTTACCACGGAACTCTTCGTCGGTGAAAGGCACTTCCATAGCGAACACTTGCATGACTTCCATCTGGAGTCCTTCGTAGTCGAGAGCATCGTAGTTATTAGCGATGACGGACTCGGCGGTGTCGTAGATCATGTTGGTTATATCAACGCCTAAGCGTTCGCCCATGAGAGCGTGGTGTCGTTTAGCATAGATGACATTACGCTGTTGGTTCATGACATCGTCGTACTCGAGCAAGCGTTTACGGATACCGAAGTTGTTCTCTTCAACTTTCTTCTGCGCCCGCTCGATGGAGTTGGATATCATCTTATGTTCGATCATCTCTCCTTCTTGGAAGCCCATCTTATCCATCAGTCCGGCAATTCTTTCGGAGCCGAACATACGCATAAGGTCGTCCTCAAGGCTGACAAAGAAGACACTGCTACCAGGGTCGCCTTGTCGTCCGGCACGACCACGCAACTGACGGTCGACACGACGGCTCTCGTGTCGTTCGGTACCTACGATAGCAAGACCGCCAGCCTCTTTCACCTCGGGTGTCAGTTTGATATCGGTACCACGACCTGCCATATTGGTAGCGATGGTGACAGTACCGGTACGACCTGCTTCGGCAACGATGTCTGCCTCTCGTTGGTGCAGTTTAGCATTGAGGACATTGTGGGTAATCTTTCGCATGTTCAACATACGGGAGAGCAACTCACTTATCTCGACGGAGGTAGTACCGACGAGGACAGGTCGTCCTTCCTCGTGCAGACGCACGATCTCTTCAATGACGGCATTGTATTTCTCCCGCTTGGTGCGGTAGACACGATCGTTCATATCGATACGTGCGATAGGTCGGTTGGTAGGGATGACTACGACATCCAACTTATAGATGTTCCAGAACTCGCCCGCTTCGGTCTCGGCGGTACCGGTCATACCGGCTAACTTATGGTACATACGGAAGTAGTTCTGGAGGGTGATGGTGGCGAAGGTCTGTGTAGCGGCCTCAACCTTGACGTTTTCCTTCGCCTCGACGGCTTGGTGGAGTCCATCGGACCAGCGTCGTCCTTCCATGATACGGCCAGTCTGCTCGTCAACAATCTTAACTTCTCCGTCCATGATGACATAGTCGACATCTTTCTCGAAGAGGGTGTAGGCTTTGAGCAACTGGTTGACGGTGTGTACACGCTCGGATTTGATGGAGTACTGCTCGAGCACTTCGTCTTTCTTCTGTTGTTTCTCTTGGGGTGTGAGGTCTTGTTTCTCTATCTCGGCAATCTCGGAGCCTACATCGGGGAGGACGAAGAAGGTTGGGTCGTCGGTAGAACCGGTAAGGGTATCGATACCTTTATCGGTGAGTTCGATGGTCTTATTCTTCTCGTCGATGACGAAGTAGAGTTCGTCGGTGGCGATATGCATGTTCTTATTATTCTCCTGCATGTAGAACTCTTCGGTCCGTTGGAGTCGGACTTTGTTGCCTGGTTCGGAGAGGAACTTGATGAGGGCTTTGTTCTTCGGCATACCTTTGTAGGAGCGGAAGAGTGCCAACTCACCTTCTTCGGCAACGGTCTTGTCCTCGGATGGCATCTTCTGTCGAGCCTCAGCCAGGAGTTTGGTAGTGAGTTGCTGCTGTGTACGAACGAGGAGTTCGACACGGTGCTTGTACTCATCGAAGAGTTGTTCCTCGCCTTTTGGTACGGGTCCACTGATGATAAGTGGGGTACGGGCATCATCGATTAAGACGGAGTCGACCTCATCGACGATGGCGTAGTTATGCTTTCGCTGCACGAGGTCGATAGGTGAGGTAGCCATGTTATCACGGAGGTAGTCGAAGCCGAACTCGTTGTTGGTACCGAAGGTGATATCGCAGGCGTAGGCTTGTCGGCGTTCGTCGGAGTTGGGTCGGTACTTATCGATACAGTCGACAGACAGTCCGTGGAACATATAGAGTGGTCCCATCCATTCTGAGTCACGTTTGGCAAGGTAGTCGTTGACGGTGACCACATGTACGCCTTCGTGTGTGAGGGCATTGAGAAAGACAGGGAGTGTTGCGACGAGTGTCTTACCTTCACCGGTAGCCATCTCGGCGATCTTACCTTGGTGCAGGACGACGCCACCGATGAGTTGGACATCGTAGTGAACCATGTCCCATGTTATCTCGTTACCACCTGCAACCCAGTGGTTTTGGTAGATAGCCTTGTCACCTTTGATGTGTACGAAATCGTGGTTGGCAGCGAGGTTACGGTCGAAGTCGTTGGCAGTGACTTCGATGGTCTCGTTGGCAGCGAAGCGTCGTGCGGTGTCTTTGACGATGGCGAAGGCTTCTGGGAGGATATCGAGTAGGACTTTCTCGTAGGTCTCGGCAATGTCTTTCTCAAGTTTATCGACCTCACGGTAAATCTTCTCGCGTTTCTCTATCTCTATCTGCTCGACGCTGGCCTTCAGTTCGGCAATGCGCTGTTTATCAGGCGCTACAGCATCGGCGAGGCGTTGTTTCAGTTGTTCAGTACGCTCACGGAGCGCATCATTAGTCAAGGCTTCTATCTCAGGATAGACGGCTTTAATCTTGTCGACATACGGCATAATCTCGCGCAAGTCACGCTGCGACTTATTGCCAAACAGTTTGCTCAAGAACTCTACAAATCCCATATTATCAGGTGTTTAATATTATACAATCTGGTTATTATGCGTTATTTAGGTTTAAGGTACAAAGGTACGGAGTTTTTGTGAGAGATGCAAGCGGGGGCTGGAATTTTTATTTGACAGGGGCGTTTCTTGCTGCTGCGCGGTGGTTTCTTTTTCCTTGCCACTGCGTGGCAGAGAAATAAAAAGAAGTTTCCTATGGATGATCTAGAGGGGCTAGATGTTCTAGAAGGATAGATTAGATTGAGAGACGGTCTAACAAGTATCCGCGGGCGAGGCGCCCGCGCCCCCAGCCTTGTATGGCCAAACGAGCCTATCGGCTCGAACGACACGAGGGCGTGTCGTCTCCACAATCGCAGCATCTTTCTTGATTTGAGAGACGGTATGCAATACCGTCTCTACGG
>CAYNMA010000131.1:0-6241 GCA_964398075.1 uncultured Bacteroides sp.
CTGAGTGAAAGTCAAGCAGATACAAATAAAAACCGCAAAGCACTCAAAAAGTGATTAGACATCCAAAACAGTAATAATATAGTTAAACGTGGAATTTTTAGAACATCCCTAATATGATAAAGCAAACAACCAAGGCACTACTCCTTCTGCTCGCAGTGGCATGCTCCTCCTGCGTAACGCAGAAGCAGTTGTCCTATTTCCATGGTGTCGATGCAGCCGCTGCCGACTCTATCAACAGTAAGAGATCCGACTACACCGACCCTATCATACATAAGGGCGACCAACTCTTCATCACCGTAAACGCTATCGACGGCGAAGCAGCAGCACCGTTCAACCTGCCTATCACTTCGTACATACCCAACGGCTCGGAATATGCTACCACCACGCCTACACAGCAGTCGTATATCGTTGACGATGAAGGTAATGTACTGTTCCCTATCTTGGGTAAGATACACCTCGAAGGGCTATCCAAAAGCGAAGCCATACAACTCCTTACCGACAAGATAAGCGTCTCCCTACGTGACCCTATCGTCAACATCCGTTTCATGAACTTCAGCGTAACAGTCATGGGCGAGGTAAACCGACCAGGACAATACACCGTCAACAACGAGCGAGTATCTATTCTCGATGCCCTCGCACTGGCTGGCGACCTCACCGCCTATGGTAAGCGTGACAATGTACTGCTCACCCGCGAGAAAAATGGTAAGTTAGAGTTTGCTCGACTCAACCTCAACAACGCCAGCCTCTTCCTCTCACCTTACTTCTACCTGCAACAGAACGATGTCCTCTATGTAGAGCCGAACAATGTACGAGCCATCAGTTCGCAGAACATATCCTTGTACCTGTCCATGTTCACCACCCTTGGCTCACTGGCCACCGTAATCGTATCCGTCGTTTCGCTTAATAACAATAATAGCAAATAACTATGCCAACAACAGAGACTAATCAGGCTAATCAGGCCAACGAGATAGATGTACGCGAGCTAGTCTTGCGCTACCTCAAGAAATGGTATTGGTTCCTCATCTCGTGTGCCGTTTGTATCGGTTTAGTGGTATTATATATCCTCACCACCACACCTTCCTTTGAGGTATCATCCTCCTTTGCTATCCGGCAGAACGAGGAGAAAAGTTCCTCTATCGAGTCTAATGTCATGCAGATGATGGGTATCGGCGCCAACAAGATGGTCAGCGACGAACTCGAGGTCTACACCTCGCGCACCTTCTACGAGCAAGCCATACACGACCTCGACTTACAGACCGAGTACCGCAAGAAAGACAAGATGCGCTGGGTTGGGCAATATCCTAACCACGACGTCACCGTCATCTATCCCCCACTCTTCTGCGACACCATGAGAGGTACCGTCGTCATGGACCTTGTCAAACTTGAGAAAGGCTATAAACTGACCGTCAAGACTAAAGTCGGGCAGCATCGCTATAAGAGCAAACATGCCCCCTACTCGCTCAATGAACCCATCGAGACCTGCATAGGCTCTATCGAGATAATAGAGAACAAACCTCTCAAGGTAGGCGACAAGATACATATCACCACCACACCTGTCCCGGTGCTTATCGACCAATACAAGAAGAACATCACTGCACAGCAGGTTAAGAAAGAGTCGAATGTCATACGCGTGACCACCGTCACCGATATGCCACAGCGTGCTATCAGCATCATCAACCGCCTCACCGAGCTGTATAATTTCGATGCCGTAATCGATAAGAACACCATGGCAAACAACGCCAAAGAGTTCATCACAGAACGATTAGATGTCATCGCACAAGAACTCGACTCAGCTGAGATTGCAGTACAGCAATACAAGAAAAACAACTCCATCACGAGTCTGAGCGACGAGGCTAAACTCTACCTCGAGAGCGCCGACCAATACCAGAAACAACTGGTCGGTATCGAGACCCAACTCAACCTTACGGCATATATGCGTGACTTCCTCTCCAACGAGGACAACCTGCACAAACTCATACCTACCAACCTCGGCGTATCCGACGAGGGCTTAGTCAACCTCATAGGTTCATACAACTCCCTTATTCTGCGCCAGATGCGTATGCAGCGTAGTGCCACAGAGAACAACCCCGTATTGACGCAACTCGACGAGCAAATCGAAGCCATGCGCGCCAATCTTATTGCCAGTATCGGTTCCGTACGAGATGCCTTAGTGATACGCAAGAATGACCTCTTGCGCCAGCAGAGCCAGTTCTCTACCCGCATACAAGATGTGCCAGAGCAAGAGCGTGCCTACATCGCCCTGCGCCGCCAACAAGAGATAACGCAGAGCGTCTATATCTTCCTGTTCAAGAAACAAGAGGAGAACGCCCTTACGCTTGCCTCTACCGTCATGCCGGCAAAGGTCATCGACCGACCTCGTGCTGCCTCCACCAAAGCCGCACCGAGAACGAAACTGCTGCTGCTCTTTGCACTCCTCATGGGCTGCTGTATCCCTGTCGGTATAATAGAACTATGCCGCATGTTCGACAACAAGATACGCACACGCAAAGAGTACCAGAACCTAATCAAAGCACCGTTCATCGGACAACTCGCAGTCAACCCAAGCAAGAATCCTATCGCTGTCACCGCCGACGCCGACAGCACCATTGCCGAACTGTTCCGACTCCTGCGTGGCAACATACGCTTCATGCAACAGAACAAGACCACAGAAGGCGGCGAAGTGATACTTGTCACCTCCAGCGTCAACGGCGAAGGCAAGTCGTTCGTGGCTATCAACACCGCCCTATCCTTTGCCCTACTCGGCAAGAAAGTGGCATTGGTGGGACTCGATATCCGCAAACCGATGTTGGCACACTACTGCAACCTCTCCGACAAAGGCTGCCTCACATCCTACTTGGCTTCAAGCGACTATCGAATAGAGGATACCATCCAGAAATCGAGTCTAAACGATAACCTCGACATCCTGCCTGCCGGCATCGTTCCACCTAACCCCAACGAACTGCTGCAGAACAGCCGACTCGATGACCTATTCGCTTATCTCCGCTCCAACTACGACTATGTCATCATCGACTCGGCTCCTGTGGCCATGGTAAGCGATACCTTCCTACTCGCACGAGTAGCCGACATGACACTCTATGTATCCCGTGCCGATTATACGCCTAAGGATATGCCTGAGTTCATCAACTCCGTATACGACGAGAAACGCCTACCAAACATGGCATGCGTACTCAATGGCGTCAAGACTGCCACCGCCGGATATGGTTATGGCTACGGTTACGGCTACGGCAAGAAGAAATAAACATAACAAACCGTTATAAGCAAATCAGCTGATTATCTACACAGACAATCAGCTGATTTTGTATTTATACTCTATTTCTCGCACGCGCAGAGGAGTTCTTTTCATTTGGAGTTCTTTTCATTTCTTTTATTCTTTCTCTTTGTTTCTCTGCCACGCAGTGGCAAGGAAAAAGAAGCATGCAGTGCGAGCAGGAAATCTTAGAACGGCTCAGCGTAGTTACAGCCCTCACGCCAACGAGAGCAGCCGTAACGAGTCTTACCACGGATAACAACACCTTGACGGCATACAGGACACGGGCAACCGGCTTTATTGGCTTTCACCTCATACACCACCGTGCGGGTCATCTCTTTCAGCTCGTCAAGGAACTGCCGTGCTTCATACTCCCCACTCTCTATCTGACGCAGTTTCTTCTCCCACTGTCCGGTCAACTCTGCCGACTTAAGCATAGGCGAGATGATGGTGTGTATCAAGTTAATACCCAACTCGGTGGCATGAATACTCTTACCTTTCTGCTCGATATACTTGCGCTGAAACAGTTTCTTGATTATCTCGCCATAAGTAGACGGACGACCAATACCATACTGTTTGAGCAAGTCACGCATCTCCTCGTCCTCCACCATCTTACCAGCCGTCTGCATCGCACGCACTATCGTACCTTGCGTATAATACGGCGGTTGTGATGTGTTTTTCTCTTTCAACTGAGGCGTATGCGGACCACTCTCGCCCTTCACAAACGTAGGCAATGCCTTCACCTGTTCCTCATCCTTAGGTGTCTCTTCCTCGTCCTTACTCTCCTCTGCCGTCTTCACCCACTGACCACTCGCATCACGCTTCCATAGGAACACCTCACGCCAACCCATACTATCTATCTTGCGCTCCGTCACCTTGAACGGAATAATATCCCCCGCAGTACCATCTTTCTTTGTCGATGGCACTTCGCCATTGACCGTAGTCGTCAACACTTGGCACTCTAGATAGAAGTTCGCAATGAAACGCTGCGCAATCATATCATACACCTTACGCTCCATATCCGTCAAGTTCTCAGGACGTTGACCCGTTGGGATAATAGCATAGTGGTCCGTCACCTTCTTCGTATCGAACACCTTCTTCGACTTAGGCAACGAACCCGCACCCTTACCACCATCCGCTTTCAGCGACAGCAAAGGTTGCGTCTGCGGATAATAGTCCTTGATGCCCTGCAAAGTAGCCGGCACCTTAGGATAAAGGTCATCGGGCAAATAGGTGGTATCCACACGAGGATAAGTCGTGATGTGCTTCTCGTAAAGCGACTGCGCAATCTTCATCGTGTCGTCAGGCGAGAGCGAATATTTCTTGTTGCACTCCACCTGCAAGGTAGGCAAGTCATATAACTTTGGAGCCGACTCCTTGCCTTTTTTCTTATCTATATCAGTGACGGTAAACGGATTATCCTTAATCGAGTTGATATATGCCTCACCTTGCTGCAAGGTGTTGATGGCATACTCGCCCTCTTCGGTGGACAGTTGAGCAGAGAACAGCGCATCACGATACACCGTCTTCAACTCCCAATAAGTACGAGAAACAAAGTGGTTGATCTCCTCCTCTCGTTGCACTATCAGCGCCAGCGTCGGGGTCTGCACACGCCCAATCGACAGTATCTGCCTATCCTTACCCACCCCTTTGGCATACTTCAGCGTATAGGCACGAGTAGCGTTCATACCAAGCAGCCAATCGCCAATGGCACGCATCAGTCCTGCCTCGTAGAGATGCTGGTAGTTCGACTGGTCTTTCAGTGTCTTGAAAGCCTCACGGATAGCCTCTTCGGTCGTGGAACTGAGCCACAGACGCTTGACGGGTATCTTGCAGCCCACTTTCTGGTAGACCCAACGCTGTATCAACTCACCCTCTTGCCCAGCATCACCGCAGTTGACCAACATCTCCGATTTCGAGATAAGGTCTCGTATCACCTCTATCTGACGGCGAATACCAGCATCGTCCTTAACCTTGATAGCGAACCGCTCGGGTATCATCGGCAGCGACGATAAGTTCCATCCTTTCCATTGCCCCATATAATCTTGCGGCTCATACAACTCGCACAAGTGACCGAAGGTCCATGTCACATAGTACCCATTACCCTCCATGTATCCCTCGTGCCGAGTGTTAGCCCCCAGCACCCGCGCAATATCGTTACCTATACTCGGCTTCTCCGCCACGCATACTATCATACCGTCTCTTGAATTTATACCACAATATTCAACAGAATTGATACCACAAAATACCACAAAAGTCCTACTGTTTTGTAGCACATAGGTTCTACTGAATTGATAGCACAAAGGTACGGATATTTATCTAAATGACCAAAGTCTTATGACAATAAGTCTTTTAGCGCAGCGGTCTGTTATCCTTTAGCACGAAGTGCGGTCTGTTGTCTTTTAGCACGTAGTGCGGTCTGTTGTCCTTTAGCGCAGCGGTCCGTGGTCTTTTAGCACTTCGTGCGGTCTGTTGTCCTTTTAATGGTCCTTTAATGGGCTTTAATGGAGTATATTTTTATATTTTTTTGACCACGTATATTTGACCATTCCTGACCCGAAAAGGAGAATATTTGACCAATATTTGGCAATATTTGTTCCAAAGTTTATGTTAATCAGCATCTTAGCCGCAGGCGGTCTTGCGTCTTTTAGCGCAGTGGTACGTTGTCCTTTTACGACAAATTCATGTCAATACGCCGCAGGCGTCCGTTCAAAGGTCTTTTAGCGTCAGCGGTCTTGTGTCTTTCAGCACATAGTGCGGTCTTGCGTCAAGGTATCAAATTGTCATCAAACCATGTTATGAAACATATAAAAGTATGTTGCAGAACATACTTTTTGCTATTGTGTGTATCATAGAAATCCTATACCTTTGTAACCGAAATCAAGATAACACAATCTTTTATACCTTAAATAATTTAACAGACTAATACCTTTTAGTATAAGGGATGCCGCGAGGCATCCCTTTGCACGTTTA
>CAYNMA010000132.1:0-3889 GCA_964398075.1 uncultured Bacteroides sp.
GTCTGCCTGAGCGAGTGAAGCCCAGTGGGCTGAACAAGAATACCGTGTCGAGCCCCCGCATCGCCCGGGTCGCCAGACCCGCTTGACCATGCTGCGATTGTGGAGACGACACGCCCCGTATCGCCCGGGTCGCCAGACCCGTTTTCCCATACTCTGCCTGTTAATTGTTAATTGTTAATTGTTAATTGTTAATTGTCAATTGTCAATTGTCCAATTGTCCAATCTTCAATTCCCCCATCACTCCCCGCACAACGCTCTCCGGATACCGGAAATAATCCTCCTGCCGCACGCGCAGCAAACGCCAACCAAGCCGATGCAGCACTTCGGGCTGGATCACCTCACGGTCATGTACCGTCGGTGTCGCATAATATTGCCCACCATCTAGCAGTATACCAAGCATATACGTATCCTTCTGCGTCGGGTCAAGAACTGCCACATCCACACGGAAATCGCTCTGTCCCACATTCGTATCCACCTTATAACCCTCATGACGAAGCGCCGTGGCCAACTCCTCGGCAATAGGATGCGCCTTCACTGCAGGACGCTCCACACCTGCACCTATCAGCAACTCGCCACACTCTGCATAGTGCAGGAAGTTCTTCAACCCCTCTACACCCACCGCCTGCGTCTTACTCAAGTCGATGTCATCGCTGTGCATATTCGTGAACACATACATCTCACTGCGCGCACGCGTAACCGCCACATTCAGTCGGCGCTCGCCACCGTCATTATTGAGTGGACCGAAGTTCATACTGATCTTCTGGTCCTTATCCCAACCGTACCCAACGGAGAAGATGATAACATCACGCTCATCGCCCTGAACGTTCTCAAGGTTCTTCACAAACAACGGCTCGGGCACATCACCAAATGCCCTACGCTCCAACTCATGCCGATGCGCCAAACGATCCTGAAGCAGGTCAAGGATAAGGTCTTGCTGAACCTTACTGAACGCAATAACACCCATCGACATCTGACTCAACTCATCGCTCTCCAAACGACGAACCACCTCGTCCACCACAGCCTCAGCCTCCTTACGATTAGTACGCGTAGCACTATAGTCATATACGCCCTCCGTGTAGCAATAATGCAGGTGCGAACGATGGTTATCAGCCGACGGGAACGTCAACAGATGGTCCCCATAGAAATAGTGGTTACTAAACGCTATCAGCGACTCATGCCGAGAACGATAGTGATAGTTCAAATAACGATACGGCATACCCAGCGTGATGCAATCGTCGAGTATCGACTCCATATCCGCATCCTGCAGGTCCTCATCCGCCGACAGTTGCGTCTGGAAGAACGTGGTAGGAGGCATCTGCTTCGGGTCGCCCACAATGATGGTCGCCTTACCACGAGCAATTGCACCCACTGCCTCCGATGTCGGTATCTGCGATGCCTCATCGAAGATGACAATATCAAACCGTGACGAATGAATAGGCAAGTACTGCGCCACCGAGATAGGCGATGTCAGCATACATGGACACAGGCTACGGATAGTCTCACCGTGGTCCTCAAACAGCCTACGGATACTCATTCCCCGCCCATGCTGCTTAATCCACCTACGGATAACCGTCAGCGACGCCTGCGTCACAGGATTCTGCGAGTTCAGCGTCCGCTGAACATTCTCCTGCAAGCGTTGCAACAAGCAACGTTTAGTAAGCGACTGGAACTCAGCACACAATCGACGATACTCTGCCACCGCCTCCTCGAATATCTTACCATTAAACAGTTTCAGCGTCTCATCATTAGCAATGATATCCAATGCACGTTGCCGCCACACCGCATAACGCACCGCCTGCGACAACTGACCCGCATCCGCCGTATCCATTGAGTCCGCCAACTGAGGATAACCCATATCCGTTAGACGGTTCCAACGAACACCATAATGCGACCACTCGTCCAACATATCCGTATGCGACAGCCACGCCGTGATTTGCGTCTGCTTAGCCTCATAATCCACAATATCCGGCAAGTCATGACCCGCATAATCCGTGAGTTGTATCTCGTGCAAGTGATACTGTTTCCGCTTACGCCCAAGCACGAACAACTTACGCAGACCCGTACTATTGAGCGACACCTCCACTACGTCCTGACGCAGTACCTGCAAGTGCGAACGCAGACGCTCCAACTCCTCCGGCTTAGCACTGCGAGGCAGTAAGTGACGCAACGGATGCTTCTGCACATCACCATAAGTGGAACGAACAGTCTCCATCTCACGCAACGACTGCACAATACTGTCCATCTCCGCATTCGTCGTACGCTGCAGACTGTCTTTGCTGAGTGCCACACGCAAAGTCGGCTCACCAATAGTGATACACTGCTCAATGCAATCCGCCAACGAGTAACTATCCCCATGCGCCGAATGCTTAGCATACAACCGCTCAATTGTCTGCAACAACTCTTTGCGCTTGAGGAACAACTGGTCCGATGCCGCCACAAACTGCTGCTTCTCATCGCCCAACGGCACACTCTCTATCGCCGCCTGCAACTGCGTGATGAGGTGCGACTTATTGGCTTTGTTCGAATGCAACTCTATGCAGAAAGCACCGATACCGATGTTCTGCAAGCGCTCTTGCACCACCTCCAACGCCGCACGCTTCTGCGCCACAAACAACACCTGCTGGTCGTGGTAGATAGCGTTAGCGATGATATTCGTGATAGTCTGACTCTTACCCGTTCCTGGAGGTCCATACAGCAAGAAACTCTTACCACTCTCTGCATCCACCACCGCCTCCATCTGCGAACTGTCGGCGTCCACGGGCAGTATCACCTCTATAGGCTTAGCCGTCACATCCATCTCGCGAGCACTGGCTTCAGGCTGCGCCATCGACTCCGTCTTACGCTTCTGTACCAGACTCTCCACCAACGACGACGAACGCATCTCCTCCGAATGAGTGTGGATATCGTCCCACATCACAAACTTAGAGAACGAGAATATACCAAGGCAGGTCTCTTCTGTGAATGACCAATCCTGCTTACTGGCTGCCAGCAACTTAAACGTCTGCATCACCTCCTTGTAGTTAAGAGGCTTATCATCAGTCGGTATAAGCGACGACAAGTTACGCTCATGCTGCTGCTTGAGCAGTTCGATAAGCGTGATGTTCACCAATGCATCGTCCCCCGTCGAGACGATATAATACGCCCCCGTCACACGCTGCTTTGTCATCTGTACCGGCACAAGGATAAGCGGCGCCTTGTGCTGCTCCGGCTTCTGCGACGAAAACATAGGATTCGGGTTGTCCCAATAATTCAACATACCCAACGCCACAAACAGTTGAGCGTTACCTATCTCCTCGGCATTGCTATTGGAGGCACGCAGGATCGACTTCGCACGCTTATCCAACTCCTTCGAGTCTAACTCCGTACATAACCCAGCATCCGATGTGTTACCTATCGACTGCAGCACATACTTCTCATTCGAGGTCAAGGCATCGTATAACTCCGCCGTCGCCATGTTCGTAAATGGCAGTATCCCACTCGACGGACGGATATTGATTAGCGTATTGGCCTTTGTCAGGTCAAGCAACTTCCGCTCCCAATAACTAACCCGAGAGCCCGTGTCCTGTGTCTTCTGTGTCTTCGATGTGCTCTGTTGTTCGTTCATCTGTTCGGTATATTCTATTATTCGTTCATACTATTGATTATCACGTATATCGCCCTTTGCATAATCGCTCCCACAAAGGTAACAATTTCCATTCAATTAAGCCCCAACTCCAATATGATTTATCCCAACAAACAATTTTTTAATGGTCCTTTAATGGGCTTTAATGGAGTATATTTGACCATATCCTGACCATCAATGGAATATTTGGATAATATTTGATAATATTTGTTCCAACAAACAATTTTTTAATGGTCCTTTAATGGGCTTTAATGGAGTATATTTGAC
>CAYNMA010000132.1:3989-6166 GCA_964398075.1 uncultured Bacteroides sp.
TCCTGACCATCAATGGAATATTTGGATAATATTTGATAATATTTGTTCCAACAAATCATTGATAGTCAATGGCAACGGAGTAATTGATGCCGCTCAGAACTCAAACTGCACCGGATGCCGTACTTTCAGTTTATCGTACCCTTCTTGGTTAAACTGATAGAGCGTAGCGGGTCGGTGTCCGCAGTCCGAGGGTTCTTGCCCAACGGCTTTCACTATCTCCAGGTTCAACATCTTACGGGAGAAGTTGCGCCTATCGAACGAGGTCTGAAACACTCGTTCGTAGGCTTGTTGCAACATCGTCATCGTGAAACGCTCCGGCAGCAACCCAAAGATCACTGGACGAAAATACGCCTCTTCACGAAATGACTCAAGGTCCATTATAGGTTTAGGTGTCATGGCAATGAGTTTGTCTTATTATACTTTTTATAATGATTTGTGATTTTTTATTTAGGAGATGGTTGGCTTGAACGAAGGAGCAATGTGGTGCATTGTGTCTGAGTGAAAGGCAAGCAGATTCAAATAAAAAACACAAAGCATTCTTATCTCAAAGGTCTTCCTTTATCGTCAATGAGTGTCCCAAACGACTCATCATACTTACCAAAGGCTGCAAAGAACGCATGTTTCGTCTGAGCCTTGATGCTATAGAATAATGGCGGCGTCAATGGGTGATAGTTCTTATCCATCAACCCCTCTTTGCCGTTGTAAGAGGTATAAACAAAGCACTCTGTTGGCTCTTCTATGAAATGCCCATGTGCATCCTTCTCCAAGGAAGTATAGGTCAATTCACGGATGTTCCTATAGATAACCTCACATATCATCTTTCCCTCATAGTCGTACAGATGCTCCATACCGTTATACTCCGACACAATGATACCCTCCGACCAGTCTATATCCACCATCTTATACTTACCTATAAGCACCGTATCCAACTCCTCCGTCAACACAATACACTGCTCCTCACGATGCAGGTTATATAGTTCATGGTCATAGTTCCACTCTATGCGGTCATACAACGGTCGTACCGCCCAATTGGCTGCCGTATCCAGTATACCCTTGCAACCATTATCCGAATTAACTATAAGTTTACCATGTACATAACACAACTCATAATCCCCACAGTAAGGCAGCGGATCGGCATTAACACGAGAACCGTCACGACGGAAGATATAGATACTGTCGTCCTTCACCATCACACCCCTATCGGAACGAATAGCCCACGCCATGTCGTAGTCAAGAGAGGTTATCAGTTTACCCGTATTAAGGTTGATATAAGCACGGTGGTCGTTCTTAGCAAGGATACCTATGGTATCACGATACGAACAATACAACCATTGAATACTGTCAACCAATATCTTACCCGTCTTCGGACTGTATATATACCGCCCATACCGATAGCGCAAGTCTGCATTGCCTATCGACTCACCCACGAGTTTACCCTTGAGATCCGTCTTGCTACCCGTACAATGTTTGCAAATACCCCACGTCGCAACACCCACCAAGACATAAAACAAAATCTTGCAGATAATAGACCACCTACGCTTCTTAGGCTTCGCCTCTCCTCCCGCTGTCTCACCTTCCTTCGCCTCTCCTTCCTTCGACTCACCTTCAGCACTCACGCTCTCTCCATCAGCAGTCCCCTCAGCAGCACCAGTAGCATTCTTGCTTTTCGTACTTTCCTTACTCTCAGTACTCTTCGTACCCGCAGCAGCACTCCCAACAGCCGAACCTTCAACGCTTTTTGCTTTCCCTGCGTCCTCAGTATTCGCTGCCGTTGTGCTCTCCGGTTTTGCCGATTTCTCAGCCTTTGCGTTCTCCGACTTCTCAGACTTTGTGCCCTCAGCCGTTTCCGACTTCTTTGCCGTCGTGCTTTCCGGTTTCGACGAGTTCTCTGTGGTTTTACTCTCAGTGTTTCCTGCTGTTATAGAGGTCTCATGACTCTCTGCAGCATTCACTTTCTTTTCTTCATTCACATCCATAATTACTATGTTTTAAAGGTTTATATTTCCGTTTTAAAGATTCGTATTCCCGTTTAAGAGATTTATATTCCCAACTTAAGGGATACAATTCCGCTTTAAGGCTTACATTTCCCGCTTTAAGGCTTACATTTCCCGTTTTAAGGCTTACATTTCCCGCTTTAAGGGTTACAATTCCCGTTTTAAGGCTTACATTTCCCGTTT
>CAYNMA010000133.1:0-5942 GCA_964398075.1 uncultured Bacteroides sp.
GGGCGCCTCGCCCGCGGTGATGGTCTCAGCAATGTATTCTGGGGACGTGGGCGCCTCGCCCGCGGAATATGCTGCAGAACAATAGGAATAGTGCTCCGGTATATCAGCAAGACCTGCACGTACGGGGTTGTAATCGATATACTCCAATATATTTCTCAAATGTTTTGAGTTACGGATATATCTGTCATAGTATTCATCCATCCAGAAATCTCCCGTTCTATTTAGTATCTTGTTAGCCTTGTGAGCAGACACTGATTTCCATGACTGCAAGATAGTGGTAAGCGAGTTGTCGGGCAACACCTCTATCAGTACATGTACATGGTTAGGCATGATACACCAACAGATGAGGTTATATCTTATTCCATCCTCATAGAGCAAGGTATCTTTTACTATCTGTGCAACTTGAGGATTATGGAGGAAGCATTGACCATAGCCTGCATCTTCGAGTTCTTCTATCTTTTGGCGAAGTTTCATCATCTCAGGAGAGTCCTCGTCTGTATCAACTCGGCCTTTTAGTTGCTGTATCACCTCTTTGGGTAGAGAGTCATAAAGGCGGAATGTGATGGATTGCAGGTCTTTGTTTTCTATATGTGGCAGATACTTACGGCAATGGTCTGTGATTTCTTTGTCTGGGGGCGCGGACGCCTCACCCGCGGTGGAAGTTCCCGTAGCGTATCTTCCGCGGGCGAGGGCGCCCGCGTCCCCAGTGCCACCGTAGAGTATATGTTCGAGTTCGGCGTTGAGGTCGTTGAGAAAGAGTGGGTCAATCACTTTGTGGATGTTCTCGATACTGGTATAGTGCATACCGCCTGCCCGTCGTGTCTCGGGGTTAAGGGTACTCTCGAAGATAGCGCCAAAGATAGTAGGCGAAATCTCGCTCCAGTCGAAGTCGTCGCTGGCTTGTCGTATGAGCAGTTCTTTGAGTTCGTCGGTGAACTGTGGTATCTGCTTGTCTTGCACGGTGAAGAGTCCGCCATTCACATACGGGAACGCTTTGAGGTCATCATCGAGATAAGGGTCACGTTGGTTGACGGGTGTATCGAGTACTTCGAATAGTTGGAGCAGTGCCTGCCGTATCTGTTTGGCGGGGAACTGACTGATATAGTCGCCAAAGAGTTGTTTGCGACCGAAGATACCGGCATCCTCGGCATAGAGGCAGAAGACGAGTCGCACGCAGAGCATATTGAGGCTGTGGAGCGTCTCAGGTGATTCGGGATTGATATAGAGGGCGAGGAGTTTGTCGTAGATATGTCCGATTATCTCGCCGGCTTTCATCGACACTTCCATCTCACGGTTGAGGTGTATGTTTTCCTGCTGCACAAGGAACTGCAAGCGATATACCTCTTTGTGCAGGTTCTCGAGGAGCACCGTCTGGGGTTCGCTGTTGGGCTGCTCCATGTCGTAGATACACCACGAACGGAAGTTACAAGTCACAATCCATCGGGGACGCTGACTGTAGGGCAATTCGGCGGCATAGCGTTTGGCTTGCTGGAAGGCAGTCAGGTAAGAGCCATCGGATTGGAGGATAGGCTTGTTGAGGTCTTTGTCACGACCTTTCTGCTCGATGAGAACCTTAGTCGAGGGAATGTAACCGTCGATGAAGGAGGTATGGTCAAGATGCACTTGGTTCTCGAACTGAATGAAGTGTGCAAGGTCTTGTATGCCGAAGACATTGGCAAGGAGGTCAAGCCAGAACTGTTGGCTCTCACCTTTCTCGTAGCCACGGTCTTGCCAGTCGTGTTGGAACTGCTCTATGGGTGTCATGATATAAGGGATGTTATTGGTGCAAAGATAGTGACTTTTATTTATCCACACAAGACCCACACTCTTAGTTTATGGCAACCGCTCAAAACTGTGCATTAGAGAGGATGTTGAAAAGATAGTCTTTGTCGAGAGTAGCACTGGATAGCCGTTTGTGGATACTATGTTTATTTCAGATCTTCAGTTGTGAAGTGGAAGGTGGTGCGGTGGTAGGGAGAGAGACCATATTGGAGGATGGCACGGCGGTGTTGGGCAGTGGGGTAGCCTTTGTTTTGGTCCCAGCCATATTGTGGGTACTCCTGATGCAGCATCATCATATAATCGTCTCGGTAGGTCTTCGCCAGTACAGATGCTGCCGCAATAGACATATAAGTGGCGTCACCGTGTACCACTGTGCGGTAGGGAATGAACTGATAGGGTTTGAATCGGTTGCCATCGACCAGTATATGTTGCGGCACCGTGGTGAGTTGCTCTAAGGCACGGTGCATGGCGAGGATAGAGGCGTTGAGGATATTGATATGGTCTATCTCCTCGGCGGTGACCTCGGCTACTGCCCATGCAACGGCGGACTGCTCGATGATAGGTCGCAGGGCATAGCGTTGCTGCTCGGTCAGTTGCTTCGAGTCGTTGAGTAGTTCGTTCTGGAAGTCGGGTGGCAGAATGACGGCTGCAGCAAAGACCGAACCGCATAGACAGCCTCGTCCGGCTTCGTCGCATCCGGCTTCGAGTACGCCTTTTATCATGTAAGGAAGTAGCATAGTTAGAATGGATAACCGATAGCGAAGTGGAAGGTCATATCATCTTTCCAACATAGTCCGTTGCGCACGGTACGCCATTGGGTCTGGTCGGTGTAGAGTCGTGCTGGGTCATACAGTTTGACGCCAAAGTCGACACGGAAGACAAAGAAACTGAAGTCGAGGCGCAGACCGATACCATAACTCCATGCTATCTGCTTATAGAACTCGTTGAAGAGGAACTGTCCGTGGGGTTGCGACTCGTAGTCGCGGATGGTCCAGATGTTTCCTGCATCGGTGAAGAGTGCCAACTCGAGGAACTTAAAGAACTTGAAACGATACTCGAGGTTGAGGTCGAGTTTGATATCGCCGGCCTGGTTGTTATAGTCGATGCGTGTACCCGTACCGGCATAGCCGCCAGGACCGAGGGTGCGCACTGCCCAACCACGGACACTGTTGGCGCCTCCGGCAAAGTAACGTTTCTCGAACGGTATGGACGAGGCGTTGCCATAAGGTACTGCCACACCGAGTGCGGCATGGTAGACTAACCGATGTGCTTTGTTGAAGATCTGATAGTAGGTGAAGTCGGCATCGGCTTTGGCATATTGCGCATAGCGGATGTTGAAGATCTTGTAGGTGCCATCGTCGCTCTTCGGCAGTTTGCACATCGCGCTGATGCCATAGAGTAGGTTGCCTGCTGTCTCGATAGAGTAGTGTATGTTGGCGTAACTGCGGAGCGGTTGTTTCTTGCGTTGCGAGGTGTAACTACCTGAGTAGGACCAACTCATGATGAAGTGGTCCTCGTAGGAGTACCGCAAGAGGTTGCTGCTCTGCAAGAAATAGTCACGGAACTCGGTGGATATCCACGGCAGATAGACATAACTGATGTCGAAGATATTGAAGTAGTGTTTGAGTCGGTTGTTCTTGTTGGTCAGTGTATACTGTATGTTCGCATTGGCGAGTGTACGAGTATACTCCTCGGGTCGTTTCTGGTAGTTGTACGACAGACTCAGTTTCGTTGACGAAGGGAATCGCAGTGAGGCTTCCACCTTGCCTTCGAGGGCACGGCCGCCTGTCTGTCGCCATTCGTAACTACACTTGCCGTTGATAGACAACTCTTCGGCACCACGGAAGATGTTGCGGTTGGTATATCCCACACCGGCAGCAATACCCCAATCGCCTGCCGAGTAGGTGCCTTCCAGTTCGGCGGAGACGGAGTTGGTCTTGTCGCGTGAGAGCACTACAAAACATGCCAGTTCGTCGGATGCCGTCTGCTCGAACTGTATGCTCACATACTTGACTGGTCCGAGAGCATTGAGGTTGGCATAAGTCTTTTCGACATCGCGCTCATCGTAGTAGTCGCCTGGCACGATAGCGCACTCACGTATAAGGGTCTTCTGCCGCAGCATAGGCTTGCCTGCATAGTTGAAGGTGTAGTCGCCTTTGCGAATAGTGACCTCATCGGCTTGAGAGAAACGCGATGGGTCGTATTCGGTGATGAAATGCACCGTGGTGACACGGAAACGCGTGAAGAGTTGCGCTTTCACCGAATCGGGTGCTTCTTGTATATAGTCTTGCAGACTGAGTTCGAGGTCCACTACATGGGAACGGAAAGCACTGTCGGCGGTATATTGCAGTTGGTCTTTGTCGAAGAGATAATAGCCTTTGATGCGCATCAGTCGGGTGATGCGCTGCCGTTCCTCGTCTAACTTATCGGCATCGAATAGCATGCCTTGCGAGATGAGGGTGTGGCGGTCGGTGGCAATCTGCTTGAGGACAGGTTGGTCGATGGCTACTCGGTAGTTGCGCAGCGTGTAGGGCTGACCGGCTGTGATGTTGTAGGTCAGTTTGAGTTTGCGTTTCTTGATGGCGATGGTGGTGTCTACTTCCGCCTCAAAATATCCCTTGTTCTCCATGGCTTGTTGGAGTTGCTGCATACTGGCTTCGGTGAGCGACTCATCGTAGATCTCGGGGGCTTCGCCTATCTTGAGCAGTTGACGGTTGATCCATTTGGTGGTGTCTCGTCCTGCAAGGTTGTAGACATCAAGTTGCAGTTTCCAGAACCCGAATATCTCGGAGTTCTGCGTCTGGCGGAGATACGACTTGAGTTCGTCGCTCGTGACCTCTTTGGTGTCGGTGATGTGTAGTTTCGTCTTGTTGAGCAGATACTTATCGGCAGGCACATACTTAGTCGTTTGACACGCTGTGAGTGCCAAAAGCAGGAGAGAGAGTAGGGTGATATGTCCTTTAAACCATCGCATGAGTATGGGCAGTGCCTCGAAATTATCCTGCAAAGTTATTGTTTTCTCTTGAGTTATCAAAATTTTTCCTTTACCTTTGCAAAAATGATTGTTGTATGAGAATCACCAAAGCCGATATTAAGCGTTTTAGAAGCCTGAAACAGAGAAAGTTCCGTGAAGAAGAGCGGTTGTTTGTAGCCGAAGGACGAAAATGTGTTTCGTCGTTGTTTGATCGTTTCACGACGGGATATGTGGTCGTGCGTACGGGTGCTGAGGCTATCGATGTGCCGCAGGGAATGCAGTTGTTGGAAGCCTCGCCGCAAGAGATGGAGCAGTTGTCGCAGTTGCAGACGCCTCCCGATGTGTTGGGCGTGTTTGCTATCCCTGCGGACGATTGGAACGAGGAGGAGATGTTGCGCTTGGTGGGTCATGAACTGGTGTTGGTGCTCGATGAGATACAAGACCCTGGTAATCTGGGTACTATCATCCGTACTGCCGATTGGTTTGGCGTTCGGCATATCGTCTGTTCGCACACGACTACTGATGTGTATAACCTCAAAGTGGTGCAGGCCACTATGGGCTCGTTGGCGCGAGTGAATGTGCATTACGCTGATATAGAGTCGTTTGTCCGTAAGACAAAGGAGCAGTCGGTACCGGTGTATGGTACGCTGCTGGACGGTACGAATATCTATTCGAGCCGTTTGACCGATTATGGCGTGTTGGTGATGGGTAATGAAGGTCGTGGTATCTCGGAGGCTGTGCGCAGGTGCGTGACCTCCTCGCTGCGGATACCATCTTTCCCTGAGGGCGTACCAACGGCAGAGTCGCTTAATGTGAGTGTGGCTACGGCAGTGGTACTGGCGGAGTTCAGAAGACCGCTGCGCTAACCTACTATTTGAACGGACGCCTGCGGCGTATTGACGTGAAGGAGTCATAAAATACGTGGTCAAAAAAATAAAAAAACGGATGCCTACAACGATAATCAATTCATTATCAACTAACGACAATACGCAGTCATAAACTCCTCAACCCCATCAACCCTTTCAACTGCTCCTAAATTAATAAACTGAAAAACTGATAAACCCAGGGCAACCGCATCAAAATAGAAGATCGTCTATGTATTATGAAGTAGCCCTACCATACTACGATTGTGGAGACGATGATTGTGGAGACGTGAAGCGAAGGCAGGTGCGTAAGCACTGAGTCT
>CAYNMA010000134.1:0-5919 GCA_964398075.1 uncultured Bacteroides sp.
AAATATTATTCAAGTATTATCAAATATTATTCAAGTATTATCAAATATTATTCAAATATTCTCTGCGGGTATAGGATATTACCAAATATATTGTTGTTTAGTTGGTTTAGTTGGTTTATTTGTTGTTTAGTATTTGGTCTTGGAGGGCTTTTGCTTGGTTCATGCTCTCTGGGTTGTTGGTGTCGATGAGGTCTTTGGGTAAGCGCGGGATGCGTATCTGCGTGCCAACCGGTATGGCGTTGGGGTCGGGTAGGATGTCCTTGTTGGCTTCGTAGATGTAGACCCAAAAGTCTTTCGCACCATAATACTTCTTCGATAGCCACGCTAATCGACTGCCTTCGGTGAGGGTCTCGGTCTTGATGAAGTCGGTGTAGGTGCGTGGGACGGTTACTGTGCTTCCTGCCTTTTCTGCGTTCTGTTCTGCTGTGTTCTGTTCTGCTGTGGATTGGTCTGCCGTGGTTTGCTCTGCTTCTGCTGCGGGTTCTTGTAGGGAGTCGGGCATGATGGCGATGGAGTCAGTGGCGGGGCATACCGCAATAGAGTCGGGAAGTACTGTTTCGTTGGGTTCGACGACTGCGACTTCTTCGCCTTTGTTCAGTAGGCTGTCGGCCCATGAGGTGATCTTATGTTGCAGGAAGAAATAGCCGGCTACTAAGAGAGCGCAGAAACAGAGGACCGTGATGCCCGCCACTTTCCATGGTTGGAAGGACTTCTCTTTCTTTGTGAGGTTCGACCGTGTGCGTACTTTTGTAAGAACTTTCTCACTGGAGGTTCTGGTAGGGGGATTTGGAGTAGGGGGATTTGGAGTAGGGGGATTTGGAGTGGGAGGATTTGGATTTGTGGGATTTGGAGTAGAGGGAGTAGTCTCTTCTTTTTGAGTCTCTTCTTTTGTAGTTTCTTCTTTCTTTTCCTCTTGTTCTTCTTCCTCTTTCTTTTCTTCGGGTTGTTCTTCTTTCTTTTCCTCGGGTTGTTTTTCTTCTTTCTTTTCTTCGGGTTGTTCGGATTGGGGTTGTTCGTTTGTTTGTTGTGTTTCAGAAGTGATGGCACCGAGTTCGGCGAGGATATCTTTTATCTCTTCGGCTTGTTCGCCAAACTTCTGCATGGGGTCGATTTCGTTTTTCTCTTGTGGTTTGTTCTCATCGATGACGATAGCCTCTAAGTGCGCAAAGGGCTCGTTGATACGGTCTTTGAGGGTAGAGTCGGGTGTGAAGGTCACTTTGTTGTATCCATCGATGAGAATGGGTTCGCCGGTCTTCACATTGACGCTTTTGCGTGGTTCGTTCCATTGCACTTTGAAGGTGCCTAAGCCGTTGATACGCACTTGCTTATCGTCTTGTAGTCCGTTGGTTATTGCTTTGAGCAGTGCGTCGATGAAGTCGCCGCACGCTTTCTCGGGAAATCCGGTGCGTGTGGCAAGCAACTTGCGCAAGGTAGCGATGGTTATTCTGTCTTCTGCCATTATTCTAATCTTCTATTATTCATCTAATTCTCACCTTTTTGGAAGGCTTCTTTGAGTCGAGTGTTTTGCTTGAAGCATAGTTGTAACTTGGGCGGTGTGAGAGTCCGTACGCTGGTCTTTGGGTTCACATTGACTCGTTCGTTCTTTTTTCTTACTTCGAGGTCGCCAAAGTCCTGAATATGAATGCTTTTGCCGTCCAACAGGTTGTCGGTGATGATCTCGGTAGTGCCTTGCAAGAGTGTGCTGACCTGTTCTTTCGATAGGCCAGTGTGTCGGCTAATTTCTGCTATAATCTGTTGTGTTGTCATTTCCGTAATTCTCCGTATAAGTCAAAGGTCTCGGCGTCGGTTATATATATAAGGTAGAAGTTTCCAATCTGCAGTGGTGTATCTTTCTTGATGAGTACTTCGCCGTCCACCTCTGGTGAGTCGTATTCGGTTCGTCCGATGTAGTAGTCGTCTTCTTCACGGTCGATGATGACTCGTAGGGTATGACCTATCTTCTGTGCGTTGATGTCGGCGGCAATGTCCTCTTGTACGGTCATGATACGGTCGACACGGTCTAACTTGGTCTGCTGGGGAATGTCGTCGGCATAGTGCTTGTTGGCATAGGTGCCTTCCTCGTCGGAGTAGGCGAAAGCCCCTAATCGCTCGAAGCGCATGTCTCGCACGAACTGCTCGAGTTCATCGACATCTTGCTCGGTCTCGCCAGGGTGCCCTAATAATAAGGTGGTGCGCAGATGAATGCCAGGCACTTCGGCACGGATACGGCGTATGAGGTCGTAGGTCTCGGCTTTGGTTATGTGTCGGCGCATGCGTTGTAGCATGTTGTCGGATATGTGTTGCAGTGCGATGTCGAGGTACTTGCAGATGTTGTCGTGAGTTCGCATGACGGGGAGTATGTCGAACGGGAAGTCGGTCGGGTAGGCATAGTGGAGACGAATCCACTCGACGCCTTTGGTCTCGGCTATCCGTTGCAGTAACTCGGCTAACTTGTTCTCACCGTAGAGGTCTTGTCCGTAGTAAGAGAGGTCTTGTGCGATGACTTGGAACTCTTTAACGCCTTGTGCGACAAGCCATTGTACCTCTTGTAGGATATCGTCGATAGATCGAGACTGGTATCGGCCTGTGATGAGCGGTATGGCGCAATAGGAGCACATACGGTTGCAGCCTTCTGCAATCTTGAGGTAGGCATAGTGTCGTGGTGTAGTGATCACTCGTTCGGTGAGGATATCGTCTTGGTAGACCTTGCCTAAGTCGCTGACTAACTGCATGAAGTTGAACTTGCCGTAGTACTTATCGACTTCGGGAATCTCGGCTTCGAGGTCGTGCATATAGCGCTCGGAGAGGCATCCCATGACATAGAGTTGCTTGAGTTGGTGTTTCTTTTTGCGTTGTGCGAATTGTAGTATTGTATTGATACTCTCCTCCTTCGCATCACCAATGAAGCCGCAGGTGTTGATGATAGCGATTTCGCCTTTTGGGTTGTCGCTATCGTGTACGCAGCGGTATCCTGCGGCTTGCAGTTGTCGCATGAGTCTCTCAGCGTCGACGAGGTTTTTGCTGCAGCCGAGTGTGATGATATCAATCTCGTTGGTATGCATTAGGGATGTTCTAAAAATTTCACGTTTCGTTATTTTGTTTCTGGTTTGGATGTTTCTCCACTTTTTGAGTGCTTTGCGTTTTTTATTTGCATCTGCTTGACTTTCACTCAGTCACAATGCTCGCATTGCTCCTTCGTTCAAGCCAACCATCTGCTAAATAAAATTCCACAAATCATCTCAAAAGCAATTTTTAGAACATCCCATTAGTTTCCGAGTTCAGATTGGAACTTGATACGAACGAGTCGTACCTCAATCTCTGTGAAGTCGTCTTCGCCGAGTGCTTCGAGTGCTTTCTGAATGTTGTCGGTCTCGGCGGTTCGGAAGTAGTCGTAGATCTCCTCTTCCTTGTCTGGGTCGACAATCTCCTCGATGAAGTAGTTGATATTGATCTTGGTTCCGGAATAGACGATGGCTTCAATCTCTTGTAGCAGTTCGTCCATATCCATACCTTTTGATAGTGCGAGGTCGTCGAGGTCGACTTGTCGGTCGATGGCTTGTATGATCGAAATCTTGAGTTGTGAGCCTTTTGCGACAGACTTGATGCGTAGGTCTTCAGGTCGGATGATATCGTTCTCTTCGACATACTCTTTTATGACCTTAATAAACTCCTCTCCATATCGTTTGGCTTTTCCCGCGCCCACGCCAGGTATGTTCTGCAGTTCTTCGAGTGTGATAGGGTAACTGGTAGCCATCGCTTCGAGTGACGGGTCTTGGAAGAGTACGAAGGGCGGTACATCAAGTTTCTTGGACAGTTTCTTGCGAAGGTCTTTGAGGATGGAGAAAAGTACCTCGTCGGCAGCAGCGCATCCGCCAGCACCTTGCTCGAGTAGGTTCTCGTCATCGTCTTCTGGGTTCTCGATAGGCACTTTGAACTCGGTCGGTTTCTTGAGGAAGGCCCGACCTTCGGGCGTCACTTTGAGGTCTCCGTAGGACTCGATGTCTTTGCGTATGTATCCTTGCAGCATGGCTTGTCGGATGATAGCAAGGAGGGTGGAGTCTTCTATGTCGTTTGCACTGCCGAAGTTCTCGAGTTCGTTGTGCTTGTATGTGGTGACGAGGTTTGTCTCGTTGCCTTTGAGAATGTCGATGATATGTTCGGACTTGAACTTCTCGTTGACCTGCACGATGGTCTCGATGATGAGTTGGCAGAGTTCGGTAGCGTCGATCCATTTATAGGTGTGCCGGCAGTTGTCGCAGTTGCCGCAGTTGTCCTCTTTATATTCCTCACCGAAATAGTGTAGGAGTAGTTTTCGTCGGCAGAGTGTGGATTCGGCATAACTTTGTGTTTCGAAAAGGAGTTGATTACCAATCTCTTGCTCCGCCATGGGTTTACCTTGCATGAACTTGCGTAGTCGTTCGATGTCCTTAGGCGAATAGAAGCAGATGCACTGTCCTTCTCCTCCGTCTCGTCCTGCACGGCCGGTCTCTTGGTAGTACCCTTCGAGGGATTTGGGAATGTCGTAGTGCACCACGAAACGCACATCGGGTTTGTCGATACCCATACCGAAGGCGATGGTGGCAACGATGACCTGCGCTTTCTCCATAAGGAAGGCGTCTTGGTTCTCGCTTCGTTGGTTGGAGTCCATGCCGGCGTGGTAAGGAAGGGCTTTGATATCGTTAACTTGCAGAGTCTGAGCGAGTTCCTCGACGGTTTTTCGGCTTAGGCAGTAGACGATGCCGGATTTGCCTTCCATCTGTCGGATGTATCGGATGAGGTCTTTGTCGACATCATCGGTCTTGGGTCGCACCTCATAATATAGGTTGGGTCGGTTGAAGGAGGATTTGAATACTTTGGCGTCGAGCATGCCAAGGTTCTTTTGGATATCGTGCTGTACCTTAGGTGTGGCGGTTGCAGTAAGTGCGATGATAGGTGCTTTTCCGATGCGTTCGACGATGGGTGAGATGCGTCGGTACTCGGGTCGGAAATCGTGTCCCCACTCGCTGATACAGTGTGCTTCGTCGACGGCGTAGAAGGATATCTTGACCTGCTGTAGGAAGTCGACGTTCTCGTCTTTGTTGAGCGATTCGGGTGCGACATAGAGCAGTTTGGTTTTGCCGGCCATGATGTCGTCTCGTACGGCTTGAATCTCCGCCTTGGAGAGTGAGGAGTTGATGAAGTGGGCGATGCCGTTTTCTTCGCTGAAGTTTCGCATGGCATCGACTTGGTTCTTCATGAGTGCGATGAGCGGTGAGATGACGATAGCAGTGCCATCCATGAGCAAGGAAGGCAGTTGGTAACAAAGGCTTTTGCCTCCGCCCGTAGGCATGAGGACGAAGGTGTCGTTACCATCCATGAGGTTTTCGATGATGGCTTCCTGATTGCCTTTGAAGGAGTCGAAGCCGAAGTTCTGACGCAATGCCGCCAAGAGTTGTTTGTGTCTGTCCATTAAAATAGAGTAGTCTTAAGTATCAAAAAAGAGTCTTTTAATCCGTGCGCAAAGATACAATAAAAAGATTGTACTGCAAATATTGTGGAGATTTTTTTTGGGAAGGAAAGTGTTGGGGGGTGGCAACCGCATCAAAAAGTTATAAACGGACAACTTAAACGGACGCCTACGGCGTATAAAGACGATAGACCGCACTGCGTGCTAAAAGACACAGGATCGCTGCGCTGTCGGACTTTTTAACGAACGGCTGCGCCGTATTGTCATGGATTGGTCATAAAAGGCACTACGGTTTGCAGAATTGTATTATTGCCATAAAACCGCGGGCGAGGCGCCTGCGTCCCCAGGGGCATGGTATGGTCGGACGGGTCTTGCGACCCGAACGACACGAGGACTCGATACTGTATTCTTGTTCAGTCCACTGGGCTTCACTCGCTCCGTTAGACTCAGTGCTTTGCACCAGCCTTCGCATC
>CAYNMA010000135.1:0-5850 GCA_964398075.1 uncultured Bacteroides sp.
TCGTTCAAGCCAACCATCTACTAAATAAAATTCCACAAATCATCTCAAAAGCAACTTTTAGAACATCCCTTAACGGCAGACGGTTGTTTCACCTATCCAACCTCCAACGGTGAAGGCACTGCCCTTCGACATACCTTTATCGTGGTAGAAGAACATCTCCTCTTTGGTTGGGAAGTACTGTGCATAGGTGTTTATCAAGCGTTGTGCTTCGTCTGCGCAAGAGGGGTCTACCTTTTTAGCCGTAGCGAACTTATCGCATGCTGCCCAGAACACCGACTTATTCAGCACTGGGTCGTCGTAAGGACGACTTGCTGCATAGAGCGAACCAATCAAGATATAGCAACGACCTTGGTCGGCTTTATACTCCAACGACTTGCGAGCATACTGACGAGATACTGAGTAGTTCTTTAGGTTGGAATAGTAGATAAAGGCAATATAGTACTGATAGTCAGCCTTCTTCTCATTATCTACAGCGTAGGAAGTAGCCTCTTCGTAATAATCGATAGCCCCTTTGTAGTCGCCTTTCTTGAGACACATCTTTGCGCAACCAGCAGCCGACTCTTCGTTCGGTTGCAGTTGATGTGAAGCCTCAGCCGCAGCAAAATAGACAGTCGACTCGTTGCAATCGACACGGTCATACAACTTCATTATCTTGTTGAGCATGTCAAGGTTCTGGAGATTACTATTTACTACAGAAGCATACAACTCGTCTAACTTATCACAGTTGGCAGCGCCTGATGCCGCGAAGATGTTGTCTACATAATCTTTCTGTTTCTTCGCATAAGAAGCGTACTTGCTTGTAGAGTCGTTGCTTACGGCAGTAAGTATTTCGGACACCTTGCTATAGTCGGCAATATACTGCTCACCATACTGCGCTGCATCGGCTTTATAGAGAGCATTCGATAGTTCAGCGAACTTGCTTACTACCTCCATCGAGCTCTTATTGCCCATACCATTGACCGACTCCTTGAGCCATTGGTAAGCCGAGAGTTTAAGCGTATCCTCGGTGAAGAAGTCGCAATAGTCCAAACCTTTCTGACCTAAGATATAAGCCTTTGGGTACTTCTTATTGTTGCCGTAATACTTGATTCGTTTGTCATATACCTGCATAAGAGTGTTACGCAGGAGTTTCTTCTCGTCATCGGTCTTGGCTTGCGATATCTGCCAAGCAATGATTTTAGGTCCGTAGGAATAGATAGCCATACTTGCTGTTGGACAAGTATTGTAGACAGCATACCAAGGCTCTACAGCATCGGCATACTGCTTGTTCTTAGCCGACTCAGAGAAAAGGCTGACATTGGTGATGCACTCTTCGGTGATGATAGGAGTTTCCTCTTCGGCTTCGACTGGTAATTTGCTTACGCCCTTGTCGGAAACGACTTGTTTTTGAGAGACAGCCTCTACATTGCGTGGTGCTTCTAAGTTTTTTTTCTTGTCCTTGGCGACCACAGCCACAGGAACGATGGCACAGATAGCAAGCAGGGTCAGTGCTTTGCTTACGCCCGATGATTGAAATATACGCATATTCATATTCGATAACGTTATTTAGGTAAAACAAATAAATTTTCCTTATAGTCTTTCTTTATAGTCTTTACAGTCTTCTCTTAAAGAACCAGTTCTCCGAAACGGAAGCATTGATAGTGAACTTGAAGTAGTTCTCCTCGAGTGAGCCTTGCGCACCACGATGTCCATATTCAAAGATAGTATTGATAACCGTTGCCACATTACGCAGCGGGAATCCCACACCGAGACTTACCGAGAACTCTTTGGCATTGATGTTCTTTAAGTATGGGTCGGAGACCGAGCAACCAATGCGAAATGGCATGCGCTCAATATACTTACGTCCCATGGGGTCGTGGCGATACTCGAATCCGGCTGCCCATTTAGCGCGGTTACGGAACGAGCCTTTATTGCCGAAGTAGAGAGCATCTGCCCAGTTAACCGTGGAATAATCGAGGGCAAAAGTCATGCGGTTTGCATAATTATACGAAGCGCCTACACCCCAAGACATAGGTAGTTCAAAGCCCGAGGAGGCATTGGTAACGGTATCTGCCGTGGTTGTTTCAATCTTACTGAAACTGCCATTAAGTTTGCTCTTATTCTCAAAAGTAGCACCTAAGACGATCGTATGCTTCTCGGCAAAGGTATGGAAGAACTGCGCACCATAACGAAGTCGGACATCGCTGACATGCATAGTCGACACTTGTGCGATAGAGTTAAAGCCCGACTCTGTAAATGAGAGGGTCTTATTGTTCTCTATGTTACCGAACATATAGTAGACATTGACGCCAAGTGCCACCCAGTCCATGATATTGAACGATATACCGGCATAAACCTCGGATATACCACCCGTGCCGCTGTACTTCTTTTTGTAAGGATGGAGCACATCCGCCACAGAGTCGGTCATTTCATAACCCACTGCCGAATAGGGCATCACACCGAGCGACATACCGATATATTTCCATATAGGGAACTGCAGAGTGAGGTACTCCAAGTTACCGTTACCCTTGGTCTGCTTGCCAAGAGCATCGTGATAGGTCGATACCATGGCACTCGCAGCAAGGTCGAACATGAAAGTAGTCTTGTCAATCGAACTATAGGACGCAGGTTGCGATGGGTTAATCACGGTCTTTGTACGCATACCAATCGACACACCACCCATACCCCGATAGGCACCAGGCACATTGTCATTGAGTTCGCCATAGCCAAACATCGAGTACGGCGACGCCGTAGCGTTCTGCGCAACGGTATATGTATTCGCTACGCAAAGTGCTATTAGACAAAGTAATATGTATCGTATCTGCTTATGCATGTAAGTGCTATTTACACCCCTGCAAAGGTACAAAATGTTTGCCAAACTATCAAAGGCTGTTCTTTAATTCTTCAATTATTCGTTTTTTCTCTGCTGAATTGGAGTATTCGGTTGAGTCCGATGAGCACCAAATGCTTCTCTACTTGCACCTCTGTGGATAGGTTAGGATACACCATTGGTGCGTTTCCGCCCGTGAGGATAGTCTTATAGTGCCCTACCCTCTCTTGCATGGTGCGCATATAACCTTTCACTTCAAAGATGACGCCGCGCAGTACGCCTGCCGCAATAGCATCGCGCGTGTTATGTCCAAAGAGTGGCAGCAGTTGCCCTTCCTCTACTTCGACCACAGGCAGGCGTTTCGTCATCTGATGCAACACCAATAGTCGCATCTTGATACCAGGTGCGATGTTACCTCCTACATACTCGTTGCTCTCATTGAGGTAGTCATAAGTAATGGCGGAACCTATATCGACGATGAGTACATTCTCATTGGGAAAGAGCACATTGGCTCCTACGGCAGCCGCAAGGCGGTCTTGCCCGAGCGTCTGTGGCGTATCGTAGAGGTTCTTGATAGGCACAGGCGTAGTATGGTCGAAGAGGACAAAGTAGTTGCTATGCCTATTCAGTGCATTGAGTACGGCAGGATCGGTATGCGCCACAGAGGATATGATGCAGTTATGCACCGGATAGAGTGTGCACAGTCGTTCGGCATCCACCGAAGAGAAGGCTTTGTAGACAAAGGTCTTAACGAGTTGTCCATCTTCTTCTCGGAAGAGAGCCACCTTAGTGCGCGAGTTGCCTTGGTCGATGCAGAGGTTCATGCTTGTGCTCTACTACTATTCGCCCATAGAGGCGGTATACAAGAAACGCTTGATACTCTTCTTTGGCGTCTTTTCGAACTCGTGCCCAAAGAGCCGAATACGAGAGACGCTCTCGTAGGAAGCCACCATCTTATTCAGTTCCTTGCGGTTCTCTTCCATAGCCGCCACAAGCGCATCGTGGTCGAGGTGATTGGCGTCTGCCATCTCAAAGTCGGGACATACCAACGCCACCAACTTATCCCCGTCTTGCAGAACAATACTCTCCATGACGTAAGGCATGTTATTCAGTTTGGCCTCCAACTCCTCTGGATAGATGTTCTGTCCGCTTGACCCAAGAAGCATCGTCTTACTCCGACCTTTGATATAGAGGTTTCCTTCCTCATCGAGCATACCACGGTCGCCAGTACGCAGCCAACCGTCAGGTGTGAATATCTCCTTCGTAGCGGCTTCGTTCTTGTAGTAACCGTCCATCACGCCCTCGCCACGAACGAGTATCTCGCCCACTCCTTCCTCATTAGGTTCTTCGATGCGTATCTCCATTCCGGTGATAGCCTTGCCGCACGAGCCTACTTTGAACTTATCGGGAAACTCGTAGGCAATGAGTGGTGCGCATTCGGTCATGCCGTAGCCCACGACAAGCGGGAACTTAAGCCGATGGAAGAACTCCTCTACCTCGGCATTGAGTGGTGCGCCACCTAAGATTATATGCCAGAACTCTCCGCCGAAAGCGTTGACCAGTTTCTGTCTTATCTGTCCCAGCACCACGTCATCGAGGTACGGCACTTTGAGCACCCAACTGATAGGCTTCTTGTCGAGCATAGGCTGTATCTGTTTCTTATAGATCTTCTCAATGATCAGTGGCACGGAGAAGATGGCCGTTGGTTTGACCTCATCGAAGGCTTTCAAGAGAATCTTAGGCGACGGCGTGCGACCCACAAACCAAGTGTGTCCACCAATGCAGGCAGAGGTCAGGAAGTCGAAAGCGCAGCCGTAGGAGTGTGCCAACGGCAAGAAACATACCTGTCGGCTACCTCGATAGATAATCTTTGACTGAATACCAAAACGCACATTGTTAGCGAGTGCGTTGCCGCTCGTCATCACGCCCTTCGAGAATCCTGTCGTGCCGCTTGTATAGTTGAGCGAAACAAGTTCTTTGTTCGACTTATCAATGTAGCGAACACAGTACTGATGGAAGCCCTCTGCGTATTTCTTTTGGAACAACTCGCAGATATGCTCCCACGCCACCGCCTCCTTGGCAATAGCCACTTGCGGCGCCGCCTCTTCTTCCGCCGCAGGCTCACGCAATGCCAAAGCCGAGTAGTCTTTGAGCGAGAAGACGGCACGCACGTTCGGCATCTGCTCTATATCGAGGTTGTCCCAGATATTCTCGTCGGAGAACAGCAAGATCGACTCCGAGTGATTGACGATATGAATGATGTCATTAGGTTTGAAGTCCTGAAGAATAGGCACGATGACTGCGCCATAAGTGACTGTTGCAATGTAGGTTACAGCCCAATTGGTGCTATTCTTTCCGATGAGCGATACCTTGTCACCGCTCTTCACTTGGCACGCTTCAAAGATAAGGTGCAGTCGTTCGACCTCCGCAGCCGCATCACCGTAGGTGAGGGTCTTGTCGGAGCCATAGTCCGAGAACGCAGGTAAGTCCCAGTTCGTACGGAACGAGTCCTCGAATAGGCGGATGAAATTCTCTTGTAACATAGTGTTTGATGTTGTTATTTAAGCAATCCGTTAGGACCTGCGGGCGTGACAGAGATGATACTATCCACCACGAACTCGCTCACACCACGCCATGGGAGTGCGCCGAGATACTCTTTATAATGCAACTCAACCATCTTCCCCGTGCAACGCATCAGGCTGTCGGCTACTTGTTTGTCCTCGACCGAGAAACGGAACTCATTCGATTGCACCGTTGCCGTCGAGTTCTTTGAGTTGTACCCCGACTGAATAAGACGCCCTTCGTAAGTCTTGAACACATAACCTTTGTAGGTCAGATAATTGAGTTCGCCGGCTTTAACGCCCTCGCCGAATACGAAGTAGAACTTAAAAAAGAACCAGAATCCTAGGCCCAACAATAATACAACCGTGATGATAGATATCACTTTTCCTGTAGTTTTCATACGAATACATTTATGTTGTTACGACTTGCAAAAGTACAACAATTCTCTTTAACGGCAAAATAACGGCAAAATGCGTGCC
>CAYNMA010000136.1:0-5849 GCA_964398075.1 uncultured Bacteroides sp.
CGATATTCCAATAGGCAGTAACCATAGCCAAATTCACCGCCTTATAGGCAGTGTGTCGTGCAGACAGCAGTATCTCACGGATATTGCTGAGCAATAGGTTATTATCTTCTTGTTTTATGACTTGGTTCATCTTTGTGTTATGTCTTTATTTCCTTCTTCGATAAACGAGGGCTTGGTTGGTTCTTCTTGTTGTGGAGGTATTAGTCTGTGTAACTTGTAGGGGTACTTGATGGGGTATATCTAGTTCCATTGTATATGGTCGGTCAGTTGTAGAAAGTAATCAGTGGACCAGATATCTAATTCGTGTGGGTTACGTAGGAATGGTTGTACATCTGCTTTTACCTGACGTATGTCGGCGGATGTGATACGTTCACGTAGCATCTGCAGGAACTGTTGTTGGTCGATAGTAAGTCCGTTGAACTGCTGTATTCTTGCTTGCAAGTGTTCAAAGTGCAGTGGTATGTTATGCCGCACATAGAATTCGAAGTCGTACCAATCACGTCCTTTGACCCTATTCTTCCATGCCCGAAAGACTAGTGCATGCATTTTACCTGCAAAGAGATCCGGTAGCGTGAAGCACCGTGTCATGAAAGACACGGGTTGCAGCAATAGTCGTTGCTCTGTTTGGAATCCCAGTGGCGGACATGTATCCACCTCTATCTTGATTCGGATACTCTTCTCTGTCTGGAACGATAGATCATAGACATCGGTGCTATCTTTCAAGAAGGCAGACTCTACTTTCCCAAAGTTGCGTTTCTCTTTCTTGTGTATCTCCACTTGTCGTCCAACCATAGTAAACTCGTCAATGATAGGTTGAAAATAGTGCGTGAAGTCGAAGTCCTCGTTTGGTTCTAAGAGAGAGAAGTCCATGTCCTCACTGAAACGTTGTAGACCATGAAAGATACGCAGACATGTGCCTCCGTAGAATGCTGCCTGTTCGAAAAAACCGCCGTGGTATAGTCCTGCGAGTGCTATCTGTTGGTTTACCTCAAACGTGGCATTACGCTGTTGGTCTCGGGTAGTGAGGTCATAAGCGGAGAGCATATTTTGATAGATAGCATTCATCGTTCCAATAGTTTAAGGATGGTTTGTATGGATGATGCTTTCTTGCCGACTGCAATGTATTCAAGGAATATCCCCTTGTTCATTTGGGCAAATGCGTCCATGTCGAATCGTATATCCTCTTCAAGATAGCGTTGTGCGTCTGTGATATATCGTAGTGTTACTTGTGGGGAAGTTGCGATAAGGTCACAGAGTGCCTTCTCTGGTGTGGCGATAATGAACGAGTATCCATTGTCGATAATGTTGGTAACGCCTACAGAGAATGCTTCTCGACTGATGTTCATGTATGAGAACTCGCCCAATGAAGTACTGAAAGTCCGTGCGTGCTTTATCGTCATCGACTGCGTCTGGCATACCTGCTCAGGTGTCAGTCCATAATAGCGTAATGCAGATAGGCAAGACAGATAAGAGGGTGCATATAAGTGGTTGGCTATTAGTTCTGTGGAGAGCGATTGATGACTTATGGTAGGTGCTACGACATACATACCTCGCTTCAAGCGGATGATATCGCCGGCTTGCTCCATACGACTTATTTTACTGTTCTTGCGGTCTAGCCCATCTAATAATGATGACAAGACAGATGTTGTAACAGGAACAACACCTAATTGCCCTAAAGAAGGGTATTGTCTATCAATATGTCTAGTTATCTTCTGCACCTAAAATGGTAATTTCTAGAACACTTAATGCAATTATATTGTGTTATCTGTTCCTATTTTTGCTGCAAAGGTAGTCTTTATATTGTGTATTACCAAATTCTACTTCGTTTTTATGATGTGGTAGTTTTGTTTCGTTCTTTATCTTGTTTGGTTGTTGAGATCTTCGGGGTAGGTTATCTTGCGGTTGGAGGGTGCGCCTAGGACGATGTGGATGGGGATGTTGGGTAGGTATTGGTGGACTATTCCACAGTCGTCGGTGGCTTGTAGGTGCTCGGCTGGTTGGGTTGGGGAGGCTTGTTGGTGTTTGGTTAGTTGTGCTGAGTCTTGTAGGGCTTTATGATAGGCTTCGGATATGGTTGTTATGCGGAAGGCTTGGGGTGTTTGGGCGTACATTATCGTTTGGCGCGGAGGGATCTCTGCAATCGTTTGGTCGGGCGTTATCCGATATATAGTGTCTGTGGCGGGGAGGGCGACGGTTACGGCTTGGTAGCGTGTGAGGGCGGTGCAGACATCTTGGATGATCTGTTGGGTTACAAAGGGGCGTGCGGCATCGTGGAGTAGGACATTGACTGTTTTCTCGTCAATCTTTGTTTGTCCCTCCTGTGCGTTTATATCTATGATATCCCTTTGTATACGATTGAGTGCATTGACGCTCGATTGCCATCGTTCATCGCCTCCTGGTATGACCCATGCCACTTTCTTCCAGCCGTTGCATTGCACCATGGCTTTTGCTTGGGCGATATAGTCTTTGTGCATGACAATACCTATCTGGTCTATGCACGGGGCTTGTTCAAAGGCATCGATGGAATGCTCCAATATAGAACGACCGTCCTCAAGCAGTAGTAATTGCTTGGGTGCAGGTCCGCCTACTCGTGAGCCTATCCCTCCTGCTAATATGACGGCGATATTGGTCATGGTCGTGGTAAAGTCGATTGGGTGTTTGGTGTATTACTTGATTGGGTGCTTAGTCCGAGGCTGTTGATACGGTTTTGTATCAGTTGCCAATAGGCGTCCTGTAGGTTATCGGGTAGGAACGATGTGCGGATGGTATGTTCCCATGTGGAATATACCTTTTGGAACTTACGGAATATATTGCTTATTACCTTTTCATTGAGTCCACTGTCAGACATCGCTTTCTCGAAGTCTGCTCGTGTCAGTTTGCGTTTCTTACCATTGAGTGTTAGTGCCAGTTCCTCTGTATCTGTAGGTATGACAAGAAGTGTATTCACTAAGTCGTAGGCAGGGGTTAGGGTATATTGGCTTTCGCTTGACTCGTAGAGAGAGAAGTTTTTGAGGTGCATATCGCTGTTGCCGGTTATCCATGAGAATAGCACTTCGGTCCAGAAGTTGACGATGTCTAATCCTGGTGTGGTGGAGTATCGTAAGATAGCCTTTGCTATTTGTTCATAAGAACCACGATACTTATATTCCGTTGGGCGCTCGGTTAGTTGGCACATATCTTCCATTGCCAACTTGAATCCTTGATCGGTGCGGTCGATTCGCCGAGTGAGATAACCGAGTTTGCTGTCAGCAAAGCGGATGAGAGTGTGGGGTACTGTAGGCATCTTGGCATCGTCGGCAAGGTGCATCGTCAGGTCTTCTATCTCGGGCAGGTAGGGATATTGTTGAGTCTGTGGCTTTAGGATGTATTTTCCCCATAGTCCTACTATTGTGAAACGAGCGTGGTTGTCGACTTGTTCGATATCCATTGACAACTTGGGTTGCACGCCTGTAATGGTTATCTGTGCTCGTACTACTTGTTTTGCTAAGTCGTGAATGTCGTTGTGCGTATAAGGCATGGCTGGCACTCCGTCTTTCCCGAAGAACCTGCGCATACAAGCAGCATGGTAATTGGTTTCACCTTTCTGCAAGTCCTTATAACAATAGAGACATTTACTCATACTCGTTTGGTACTATTCTTTTACAACACTGACGGCTCCTATGCAGTCCTTGCAACAAGCAAGGAGCAACGACATACGGTCCCTTAGGTTTATTTTCCAACTGTTGGTGGCAATGTCCAACAACCATCCCTCGGGTATTAGTCCATCGAAGAAAGGGAATAGGTCTTGGCTATTATATGGCTTTTCTTGCAATGGGAGAGCGCAACTGATAGGGTTGGCATCTTGTTGCGCGAGGTAGTTGTGATAGTAGGCAAAGGTGAAGCCGTTCTCGTCCTCGACAAGGCGTCCTGCTAGTTGGTCTTTATAGTATATCTTAGCACTCTTCATGGTGGGTTTGCTTTTCTGGTACTAACTCAGCACCAAAGAGACTCAGTACTTGGTTGACTTTGTCCATGCGTAGGGTGGTTTTCCCTTGCTCGAGGTCTCGCACAAACCGTAGACCCACTCCTGCTTTCTCGGATAGGTCCTGCTGCGTAAGATTGTACTGCTTGCGCATGCTCTTCACATATTTGGCGATAGTCGTTTGCTCCATCTATCTATTCGGATTATACCCGAACGCATATAATTTCGATATTATTGCCTTGTTTTATACCCTTTCGGGTGCAAAGGTAGCGTTCTTTCTTTATTGTGGCAAGTGGTTGGGTTAATTTTCTTGTTGGTTGGGGAAGGCGTTCCAGCCTTGGGCGCGTAAAGAGAGTTCCTCTCCGTTTCGTCCGACGAGATTGGTTCCATATTCCGGCTTTGTGATGTGCCCTATGAGATAGACATCCTCGAGTGGGATGAGTTTCTCATAATCGTTGATGTCGCAAGTGAAGAGGAGTTCATAGTCCTCGCCACCGTTGAGGGCACAAGTCACGATATTGAGGTTCATCTCATCGGCGAGTGCTGCGGCTTGATAGTCGATAGGTAGTTTGTCCTCGTAGACCGCACAGCCGACGCCTGACTGACTGCAGATATGTAGCAGTTCGGAGGATAGTCCATCGGATATATCCATCATGGCCGTGGGTTTGATGTTGGCTTTGCGCAGTGCGTCGATGATGTCTCTTCGGGCTTCTGGTTTGAGTTGTCTCTCAAGGAGATACTCCCGTCCTTCGAAGGCTGGGGTAGCATCTTTATTGTCTTGCATGACGAGTCGTTCTCGCTCGAGGAGTTGCAGTCCCATATAAGCGGTACCGAGGTTGCCCGATACGCAGATGAGGTCGTTTAACTTGGCTCCGTTCCGATAGACGATGTCTTTCTCGTCGGCGGTGCCGAGGCATGTGATGGAGATGGTGAGTCCTGTCATGGAAGCGCAGGTGTCGCCACCAACAAGGTCCACGCCGTATCGCTCGCAGGCAAGGCGGATACCCGAGAACAGTTCGTCGAGATTCTCAACGGAGAAGCGTTTGCTGACCCCCACGGAAACGAGCAGTTGCGTAGGCGTTCCGTTCATGGCATAGATGTCTGAGAAGTTGACTACTGCAGCCTTGTAACCGAGATGTTTGAGGGGTACGTACTCGAGATTGAAGTGTACGCCTTCGAGTAACATATCGGTCGTGGCGAGGCATCGCTGTTTGCCATAGTTCATGACGGCAGCGTCGTCTCCCACACCTTTGAGGGTAGAGGATTGCTGGGGTTTGAGGTCTTTTGTTAGTCGCTTGATGAGTCCAAACTCACCCAAAGTGGATATTTCTGTTCTTGCCATAGTGTTCGAATTGTTATTGGTTGCAAAGTTATGGAATATTGTGGAGAGTAGCAAATTTTATTTTCGATATATGTCAAAGGTAGTGAAAATCAGTCGGTTGGATTGTGGCGTAGATAGGGTGTTTGTGCTTTATTGCAAAAAAATCTGCAGGAATATTTGTCGGTATGAAATTAAAGTCTTACCTTTGCAGCCGCAATTGAGAACCGGTTGCGTTTTGGTGCCATAGCTCAGATGGTAGAGCAAAGGACTGAAAATCCTTGTGTCACTGGTTCGATTCCCGTTGGCACCACAAGAGATTGTCGATTCGACAGTCTCTTTTTTTGTGCGGTGGGGCGTTGTTGTGGGTTTTATATCTCCTGCTCGCACTGCGTGCTCACGAAAAATAGAGAAAAGGACAAAGTTTCTTTTTCTCTCCGTTGAAAATTACAGAAAAACGCAAAAGACTACCTGCTGCTGAGTGCTTTCCTTTCCGATTTCATTTTCCTTGCCAGGGTGCGTCTGTCTTTTCCTTGCCACTTCGTGGCAGAGAAATTAAAAGAAAGGCAA
>CAYNMA010000137.1:0-1915 GCA_964398075.1 uncultured Bacteroides sp.
ACTAAATAAAATTCCACAAATCATCTCAAAAGCAATTTTTAGAACATCCCATATAAAAAATGTACTCCATTAAAGGTCATTAAAGAAATAGGGCTCATTCGACAGAGGCTGCGCTAGGGATAGGGCAGCCTTTGTTGTGGATGGGAGGTTAGCCTGTCAGTTAGTTAGCAGGGCAACCGCATCAAAAAGTTATAAACGGACGACTTAATCGGACGCCTGTGGCGTATTGTCATGAAATGATCATAAAAGGCACTACGTTTTGCAGAATTGTATTATTGTCATAAAACCGCGGGCGAGGCGCACGCGTCCCCAGAGGATGGTCAATCGGGTCTTTCGACCCGAACAACACGAGGGCGTGTCGTCTCCACAATCGTAGTATGGTATGGCTACTTCAAAATTAGACGACATTTTATTTTGATGCGATTGCCCTGGTTAGTTAGTTAGTTAGTTAGTTAGTTAGTTAGTTTGCTTGTTAGTTAGTGTTAGTATATTGGCACTAATTCGCGGTTGATGCGTTGGCTCATTTCTTGGTTGGTTAGGGTCTTGACGCCTTTATTCTGAGCCGAGGTGGCGCGTTGGGTTGCACTGATATCGAGAGGTATCTCCGCCTTACGAGTACCCAACAGCAATGCATGCGCTTGCAGACTACGCTCTTTCATCAGCCTCACACCATCTTGCGTTTGGAAAATAGTGTTCATCTGCACCGAGGCTAGCACTCGACGCAAACGAAACTTCTCTATCGCCTTATCGTCTACATTGAGCAGATTGAGCAACTCTAAGTCACCTGCTTTGAGCTTATAGCCAAAAGGTATAAACAGTTGCAGCGATGCGTCCTCCGAAAAACGCAAGAGCGAATAGGTATCGGAGTCGATGATATAATGACTATGAATAGTATACTTGAAGATACCCAAATAGTTATGCTTCTCCGTATAGGTCAACACCGTCTCGTTCTCACTCTCATTTGACACTGCCCAATGTTTCAGGTCATTCATTGAGTCCTCGAAATGATACCGAGCATCGCGTGAACGCCACAAGGTCCAATGTACGATGATGCCCGAATCAGCCTCGTTTGCCACCGTACGCAATTGCGGATTGAGGTCGTCGTGGCTCAGCACCACATCGGCACGTTGACGAATTGTAGCATCAAGAAAACGCTTACAATGTTCGGGTGCAAACTGTATAGAGTCGTGTCGGTCGCTTGCCTTATAAGGTATATGGACAGCCGTTGCAATCATCTGCTCCATGCCCCAAGGTGAGTTGTCAGCATTCATGGAGACATCGCTCACGATACGATACTTAGAAGGCGAATCGGGGAACTCCGTCTGCATCTGGTTATACACCTTATAGAGCAATGTCGCCATCGCCTTACGTCGGTTCTTCTGCTTATGTTCAGGTGCTGCCACAACGGTCTCTTCCAAGGCTATCGGCTGCTCCTGCAGTTGCACCAGATAAGGCATCTCGAGGTTGGTAAAAGTGGACAAGGTGGTCTCGTACTTAGTGTAGCCAATGAAAGAGACAATAACCAACTCCTTTGGCGATACATCGGTTGAGAGCGTGAAGATGCCATTTGCATTCGTAGCCGTACCGACAATAGGGTCGTTCGCAAGATAGACCGTGGCGTAAGAGATTGGTTCGTTGTTCTTATCGACCACTCGACCGCAATAGGTCCGTGCCTCTATAGATGCAAATGGGAGGCACATTAACGCCATGAAAGCTATGTAAATAACGGATTCTTTTATGTGTAGCATTTGACTAATAACTTTATTCCGAAAAGAAACACTGCAAAGAATATGCCACGGCTTGGGTTAGTGTAAACGGACGACTACGTCGTATTGGCATGAATGGGTCATAAACTACTTGGTAAAAAACAATTATCAACACGCAACTATTGTCATAAAAACTCTGGAACAAATAT
>CAYNMA010000137.1:2015-5849 GCA_964398075.1 uncultured Bacteroides sp.
ATTCTCCTTTAAAAGACCATTAAAAGGCTATTAAAAGAGGGTTAAAAAAATAATTATCAACCCTCTATCAATCGTTACGACATCTAATCTAGTCAAATATGCTCATTAAGGAGATTACCCCAAACGCTTTATTGTATTCCGACGAGTTTATGTGTCTGTAGTGATAGTCGCCATTGGGGATGATGTTCGATATAGGCGATTGTCTCGGCTGTGTTCTGACAAGAGCAAGGTTGCAAGAAATAGTGCTTACTTGCAATCTGACTACGCCAACACTCCACATCCTGCCCTGTATACACCACCTTCACTTCGTTCGCCTCACGCAGAACCACACGGCTGCCTTCCTTTGGTGAGCAAGTCACCCAATCGATTCCATTGGGCAGCGAGTGCGTCCCGTTCGTCTCGATGCAGATAGTGCGTGCCACTGTGTGCAACGCATAGAGTAACTCCTCATCCACCTGTAATGAAGGTTCTCCGCCCGTCAAGACAATCAGTATTGACTGTGCAGGAAGTGGCTCTCGTGTGCGAATAAGGTTTACTACCTGTTGGCAGATATCTTCGGCATTGCAAAGTGTGAACTGACTAAAATCGGTGTCGCAGAAAGAACAGTGCAAGTTGCATCCTGCGAAGCGGATAAACACGGCCGTTGTTCCCGTATGAAAACCCTCTCCTTGCAGGCTAAGAAATATCTCATTGATGCGATACATGTTGATGCGACACATCCTTATTTCTCGTAAATAGCGATATTACCTTCCGACTCTTGTACCGACACCTTGTAGCAGTTCTCCACATGGTCGCATATCCAACGGGCGATATTCTCGGCAGAAGGATTGACATCAAGCACCTCGTTGATATAGCGATGGTCGAAAGTGCCTTTCACGATCTCTTTGATGTGCGTGAAGTCGGTCACCATACCATCTTGGTTCAGCTCCTCTGCTTTACAGTAGACCGTGATGATCCAGTTGTGTCCATGCAGCGTCTCGCACTTACTCTCGTAAGACAGTTTGAGATTATGCGCTGCCGATATACTCAGTCTCTTTTCAACGTAATACATAATTTCTCATTTTGATTTGGTATTACTATCCCTCTATTCTTCATATTCAGTTGTATCCTCAATACCTGCTTCGCGCAACGCCTCACGACGTTCCACACAAGTACCGCACTTGCCACACGGACGCGCTCCGCCTTTGTAGCAACTCCATGTCTCGGAATAGTCAATTCCAAGTGTTTTTCCACGCTTAGCGATATCCGTCTTGGTCCATGCGGTATAAGGTGTAAAGAGTTGCACTTGCTGATAGGTTCCTGCTTGACTCGCATTGTTCATTGCCTCCACAAAAGCAGGTCGGCAGTCGGGATAGATAGTATGATCGCCACTATGATTCGCCAGCATCACACGCTTTAGACCAGCATCTTCTGCCATACCGACAGCAATAGCAATCATTATTCCGTTGCGAAAGGGGACTACCGTTGAACGCATGTTATCGGCAGCATAATGCCCTTCGGGAATAGCTTCAGCACCTGCCAACAAGGAGCTATGAAAATACTGCTTGATGAAGTCTAACGATATGACAATATGCTTGATACCCAGTCGTTCGCAGTGCAGAGCGGCACAGCGCAGTTCTTGTGCATTATGGTTACTGCCATAGTCGAAACTAACTGCTAAGGCAATCACATCCTTATAATCGTAAAGCATCGTTGTGGAATCCATTCCACCCGAATAGATTAACAGACTATCTCTCATCCTCGTAGTTTATTAAGCGTTAAACAAGCCGACATTTGCTCTTTCAAGCGGGTCTCTTTCAGCAGCTGATGGTCCTTGTCGCCATAGTTAGCAAACGGATAGATACTTATTCCGCCACGAGGCATGAACAGTCCCGTCACCTCGATGTACTTAGGGTCCATCAAGCGGATAAGGTCTTTCATGATGATATTGATGCAGTCCTCATGAAAGTCACCGTGATTGCGGAATGAGAAGAGGTAAAGCTTCAGCGACTTACTCTCCACCATCCGTTCACGAGGGATGTAAGAGATGATTACTGTACCAAAATCGGGCTGTCCCGTCTTTGGGCAGAGCGAGGTAAACTCCGGACAATGCAGCGTCACAAGATACTCGTTCTCGGGATGTTTGTTCTCGAAAGTCTCCAGCATCTGCGGAGCATAGTCGGTCGGATAGGAAGTGTGCTGATTGCCCAGCAAATTCACTCCTGATAGTTCTTCTGTTGTTCTCATTGTTTTCAGTATTGCTTATAAGTGAGGGAAAAACAATAGCCCCACTTTCTATTTATTCCTATTTTATTTTAAGAAAGCTTCTTTCAAGTCGTCTACACGGTTGAGTTTCTCCCAACTGAACAGTTCAACACGTCGAGTGAAACTCTTGCCATTGCCATCTACAAAGGTTTTCTCTACCACTTGTGGCGTACGGCCTACATGTCCGTAAGCAGCCGTCTCTTCATAGATTGGTTGACGCAGATGATAGGTCTCGGCAATAGCACCTGGGCGAAGGTCGAATAGCGACAGTACACGAGTTGCAATCTCAGTATCGCTATACCGTGTCTGGTTCGTTCCATAAGTATCGATGCACAGACTCACAGGCTCTGCCACACCGATAGCATAACTAACCTGCACCAACACACGATGTGCTATGCCTGCTGCCACAAGGTTCTTGGCAATATGACGAGCAGCATAAGCCGCCGAGCGATCCACCTTGCTTGGGTCTTTGCCCGAGAATGCGCCACCACCATGTGCACCACGACCACCGTAGGTATCGACGATGATCTTACGACCTGTAAGTCCTGTATCCCCGTGAGGACCACCGATTACGAAACTGCCTGTTGGATTGACTAAGAGTTTGATGTTCGGGTCACTCAGCAGCGCTTTATATCGTGAATCACGAGTAGCCACACGCGGCAAGAGTATCTCACGCACATCACGAGCGATCTGCTCTTGCGTCACATCGGGGTCGTGTTGCGTAGAAACAACAATTGTATCAATACGCACGGGTTGGTTATTATCGTCATACTCCATTGTGACTTGTGACTTCGAGTCGGGACGCAGATAGGTCATCTGCTTGCCTTCACGACGGATACGTGCCAAAGTGAACATCAAGGTATGAGCCAAGTCCAAGGTGAGAGGCATATAGTTCTCTGTCTCGTCGGTTGCATAACCAAACATCATACCTTGGTCGCCTGCACCTTGCGACAAGATATCTCCACGAGAGACGCCTTGATTGATATCTTTTGACTGTTCATGCACAGCCGTGAGTATACCGCAGGAGGCAGAGTCGAACATATACTCGCTCTTGGTGTAACCAATGCGCTCTATCGTCTTTCGAGCTACACGCTGCAAGTCGACATAGGCATTACTGCCCACCTCACCGGCGATAATAACCTGACCTGTTGTTACTAATGTTTCGCAAGCCACATGACTCTCGGCATCTTGAGCCAAGAACGCATCCAATACGGCATCGGATATCTGGTCGGCTACTTTGTCGGGATGACCTTCCGATACCGATTCCGAAGTAAATAAATAAGACATAATTGTACCACAATTTTCAAGTGCGCACCAACTATTACGCGATGCACACCAAGTTAAACATAATAATTATGGATTGCTTATGCGTTGACGAGAACGATTTTAGCATTTATTTAGGTGGTTGCAAGCAGTCCAAATCTATCCACCCGAGTATGTCGCCACACTCCGAATCAAGGTCTCCCTCGTTTGCGGCTGCAAAGGTACAACAACTAAATATACCACACAAGCAATTCAACAAAAAATCATACTCCAGGGATGTTCTAAAAATTCCACGTTTCGTTATTTTGTTACTACTTTTTGTTACTA
>CAYNMA010000138.1:0-5804 GCA_964398075.1 uncultured Bacteroides sp.
TCTCAAATCTAGAAAGACACTGCGATTGTGGAGACGTGAAGCGAAGGCAGGTGCGCAAGCACTGAGTCTGCCGGAGCGAGTGAAGTCCAGTGGACTGAACAAGAATACCGTGTCGAGACCTCGTGTCGTTCGGGTCGCCAGACCCGTTCTACCATACTACGCCATGCTCCCACCTGTAGAGACGGTATTGCATACCGTCTCTCAAATCTAGATCTTCTAGAACAGCTAGAACAGCCCCGCAGGGGCGATCTAGATCATCTAGAACATCAACAACAACCCCTTCCTTTCTCGCTCGCACGCAATCCAATCAGGAGGTTCTCTTCATTTCCATTGCCACGCAGTGGCAATCCTTTCTCTTCATTTCTCTGCCGCTTGCGGCAAGGAAAAAAAACACACAGTAGCAAAGGGGAAAACCACAGCAGTGGTAAGGAGCTAAAAAGCCACACGCAGTGCAAAGGAACCCCAAACCCCACGCAGTGGCAACACTCACTCCAGCATCCCCCGTATAAGCCCCTGCAAGTCCGGCTTACGGCAAGCGCCCACATGACGATTAACCAACTCCCCATTCTTAAAGAGAAGCATCGTAGGTATGTTCATAATACCGTACTGAGCGCACAACGCATCGTTCTCGTCCACATTGACCTTACCTACCACAACCTGCCCGTCAAACTCATTAGAGAGTTCTTCTACAATGGGCAACATCATCTTGCAAGGACCGCACCATGGAGCCCAAAAATCTATCACTACAGGCTTACCACCTGCCAATACTTCTGCGAAGTTAGCATCTGTAATCTCTATTACCATATTCTCTATATTTAATGTGTTATTATTTGCACTTTATTATCTACCAGCGTCAGTTCCAATACCTTATCCGCTGCCACAGTATCGCCTTCCAGCACCAACTCTTCTTGATCCAACAAGAAATCCGTTAGCGGCTCTTCCACCTCTTGCACTATCACACGCTTGAGCGGACGAGCACCATATTGCGGGTCATAACCTTTCTTGATAAGCATCTGCTCCACCTCTTCCGACAGCTGCAACTTATACCCCATGCGCCCAACACGGCGACCCAACTCTTGCAGTTCCAATGCCAGAATCTGGCGCAACGAGTCCTCCTTCAATCCACTGAAGGTAACGATATTATCGATACGGTTCAAAAACTCAGGCGAGAACGTATTCTTCAACGCTTTCTTGATAACCGACTTAGCCTCAGCGTCCGACAGCGTAGCATTCGTCGAGAAACCCACACCCCTACCGAAGTCCTTCAACTGCCTACTACCCACGTTCGAGGTCATGATGATAATAGTGTTCTTGAAGTCCACCACACGCCCCTGTCTATCAGTCAAACGACCTTCATCAAGAAGCTGCAATAGGAGGTTGAACACATCCGGATGAGCCTTCTCTATCTCATCAAACAGCACAATCGAATAGGGCTTCCGACGCACTGCCTCAGTCAACTTACCAGCATCCTCATGACCCACATATCCTGGAGGCGCTCCTATGAGCAACGACACTGTGTGCTTCTCCATATACTCCGACATATCAATACGTATCAACGCATCCTTCTGCCCAAACACTTCCTCTGCCAAGCACTGCGCCAAGTAAGTCTTACCTACACCGGTCGGACCTAAGAACAAGAACGTTCCTATCGGGTGATTAGGGTCTTTCAAACCAACACGACTACGTTGTATCGACCTTACTACCGTCTTCACCGCCTCATCCTGACCTATCACTTTCTTCATCAGTACATCACTGAGCGAACGCAAACGGATATTCTCTGCCTTCGCAATACGCTGCAACGGCACACCCGACATCAGCGATACCACCGCTGCCACATCATCCGGCTGCACAGCATAAGGCGTACTCTGCTGCTCTTTCTGCCACTGCTTACGCTGTTTCTCATAACGCTGACTCAACGCCTTCTCTTGGTCACGAAGCGACACTGCCATCTCATAGTTCTGCTCGCTCAGCACCTTAGTCTTCTGCTTACCTATCTCCGCAATCTGCTGTTCCATCTCCTTAAGACTCTGTGGATACTCCGAATCACGCACCTGTCCCTTAGCACCCACTTCATCCATCACATCAATAGCCTTATCAGGGAACACACGGTCCGAGATATAACGCTGCGACAGATTGACGCACATCCGTAACACCTCATCCGAGTAGCTCACATGATGATGCTCACCATAAGCAGGCGCAAGATGCTGCAAGATCTGCAGAGTCTCCTCCTGTGAAGTCGGCTCCACGATAATCTTCTGAAAACGGCGCTCCAATGCTCCGTCTTTCTCTATCGAGGTCCTATATTCGTCCAACGTCGTTGCACCAATACACTGCATCTCACCTCTCGCCAACGCCGGCTTCATCATGCCTGCCACATCCAACTGACCCGACTGATTACCAGCACCGATGATAGTATGTATCTCATCGATAAAGAGTATAATCTCCGGATGAGCATGCAACTCGTCCAACAACGCCTTCATGCGCTCCTCAAACTGACCACGGTACTTCGTTCCCGCAACCATCGACCCAAGGTCCAAAGTGTAGATACGTTTATCCAACAATATCGGAGCAACCTCTCCCTTCACTATCCGCTGAGCCAAGCCCTCCACAATAGCCGACTTGCCCACACCAGGCTCGCCTATCAGCACAGGGTTATTCTTCTTCCTTCGTGCCAATATCTGAACAATACGCTCTATCTCTTTGTCCCGACCAATAATAGGGTCCAACGTCCCCTCTATCGCCTTCTGGGTCAAGTTATTAGCAAAACTGTTCAACGCAGGCGTATCGTTCTGCTTACCCTGAGTCTGTGTTCCTTTCTTCACCTTCGACTTATTCGGCATGATAAACTCTTCCTCGTCGTCCTCATCCTCCGTGAAACTCATACCGTCCTTAGGCTGAGAAGGATACATAAAACGCTGCATCATCGTCTCGTACGACACCCCATGTTCCGACTTCAACAAGGTAGCCACCGAGTTGTTCCGCTCGCGCAATATAGCCAGCAGCAGATGGGCTGTACCCACCTTATCTGCCTTCGACGCCATCGCCTCCAAGTCCGACAACCGCAGTATCTTCTTCGCCTCCGGCGTCATCGTACGCTCTTCTTCTATCGGAGTATCACCCTTTGGCAGATTATTCTCTAATAACCCCAACAACGGACGCGTGTCGCCTATCGTCTCATGCAACATCTCCCATGCACGCCCTGTTCCTAAACGAAGTAGCCCAAGCATCAAGTGCTCCGGCGTCACATTCTTATTCCCATGTCGCTCTGCCTCTTGCTGACAGAACTTCAACGCTGTAAATAGATTCTCTGTATATGTCATAGTAGGTTATATTGTTATCTGTTAAAATGCCATGCCAAACCTGCCCTAAACACTGGCGGGTTCAATGGATAGTTCGGCATCGAATAATAGTTCTTCTCTTTCATAAAATACTGATTAAAGTGCGTAAACTGTGCAAAGAACTTCAAGTGTATCGAACGCACATAGAAGTTCGCATACACATTCAGTACCGGATAGTTACCCACCTTCGTCTTACTCTGTATCATAAACTGCCCCGTCGCTGGGTTCAACACCGGCGCATAATAGGCTGTGTTATAACGCATATCCACGCCTATCTGCGTATCCAACGCCTTGAACCAACAACCATAGTAGTACAAGTTATGGTACAAACATATCGCTGGCAACGGCAGCACGACCGACGACGACATCTGCCATACCACATTGTTGTCCATTGCTATATACTTCGTCCGCAAATTTAGTGCCACATCCGCCGACACTATCTGTATATGCCCCGACTGCTGTTTTGGCAGTCCCGACTCATCGAAATAGATATATCGCTTCACATCCTCAAAACCCACCTTCACCGATGGCTGCACATACTTGGTCGGATACGATATTGTCCCACCAATATACATCTTATACACCTTCTGGAAAGCATTCTCCCAGCAGTAATGGTTCGACCTGTAATGCTGCAAGAAGTAGTCCGGCACCTGATTCTTAATATACGCATTCGCCTCAATACGCATCGTGTCCTTACCCACTCTAAACTCTCCGTCCACATTCCCCTCTACCCTGAACTCTCCCTGCTTGTATCCAACCAAACACACATCACCAATAAACCCGTAATGCACATACTTCCCCCGCCGCTTATACAGCGACCCTCCTATCCACGTGTTATTGAACCACTTGTACGACATATTCGTGTCCGTCTGCAGACGCAGCGGATCGCTCGTCAACTGCTCCATGGGCAGGTTCATATCGTCCATAAACGGGGACTCCCGCTCGCTGGTCGAGAAAGCATACCGCTGACACTCATTGATGGCATACACCATCGCCCCAAAGCGCAACCACTTGTTAAACTCCTCCTCGAAAGTCACTGACAATGTGTTACGTATGTTCAACACATTCGCCGTATCACGCGTCTTTTGCTTGTCGAAATACGTATTCTCATAGAAACCCTGCAGCGCACTCTGCTCCACGTACCGCTTAGTCGTCTGATTCACCTCCACGGTATGCGTGAAAGTCGTCACAGGCACATAGTCAATCGCCACCGAATCCTCCGTCACCTTCCTCTCACGCTCCACGCATATACTGTAATGGTGATTAAAGAAACCCGTCACATGTCGCAGACCCGACATCGCCTGCAGACTGATAGGCTGGTCCTCCGGTTCCAAACTACTACTCAGGTCCGCTGCCGACGTCAATCCACCGTTCTCGAAGTTACTCAACGTGTTAAACGCCACCGCACCCTGACACGAATAATGCGTCCCCGTGTACGACGAGAACACCGCACCATTGAATCGCTTGCCCGACTGCGATGCATAATGCCCCACACCATTGAGGTAGTTCAACGACAATCCCAAGTTAAACCGAGGATTGACGTTACCCGTAAACATAAAATCAATATCGTTCTCCTCCCTATATGTCTTGAATCCTTTGTTGTAACCAACTCTACTATAGGGAGTTGTCGTATTAAAGAACTGCACATCCTGCGCCGTCAACAAGTACGGCTGATACGCATTAGCAAACAGAAAACGGGTCTTGTCCTGCCTATCAAAATAGATCTTCGACTCGATCGGCGACACCATATTGCCGTTATACGAGTTCGCAATCGAATATTTATTGATCACGTCCCGCATCGGATAGTCTATATAACCCGTGTCAAGCGACGCCGAATCGATGATAAACCCGTCCGTCAAGCGCCAACTCTTCACCACGGTTGGGATGCTTTTCTCCTTACCTCCGAGCCATCCTACTGCCCAGAAGCAACCTATCAATAGCAATATGTATCTCTTAAGACGCATTTGGTGCAAAGGTACAACATATTTCTCAATACCACAATCGAAAAATTTTCAAGCACTCCAGCACCCCCATCCGACAGCCTTTCAGCACGAAACGCAATCCTTCAGCACCCACATCCGACATCAAAAGCAGTCTTGCGTCCTTTAGCACGCAGTGCAATCCGACATCTTTCAGCACGAAGAGCGATCCTTTAGCGAAGCGATCCCAAATGTAAAAACCGCCAACCCCGAATCTTAATAGAATATATCAGCCGCCAATGTCGAGTCAGCGACAAAGGATCAGCATAAGATGAGCGTAGGATAAGCGTAGGATAAGCGTAAGATTCAGCGCTTCACGTAATAACAACACCGAACCAACATCGTACCCAAAACCTACCAATATCACCCCAAAATCATTAACTATCCGAACACAAATGTTAATGCCCACTCGTCCATACTATGTTAGATGTAGGTCTATAGGTCATTTTGCAGGCTGGAAAATGGGTAGTATGTCTCTATAGGTCAT
>CAYNMA010000139.1:0-5795 GCA_964398075.1 uncultured Bacteroides sp.
TCCTCTTGCTCTTACATGCCCCACTCGTATGGTTCATTGCCGCCACCCTCTTCGACACGGTCCTAATCGCCAGCGGCTACCTCATATCTTACAACAAGAAAATCGCCTCCATCCGCCTCTGGAACTTCGATAGGCAGACTGCCAAGTATCTTATAAAAGAGGCCTTTCCACTTCTTCTTAGTGGTGCCGCCGTCATCATCTACCAACGCATCGACCAAGTCATGATAGGAAACCTTATCGACAAACAAGCCGTCGGCTACTTCTCCGTTGCTACCAGTTTTGTAAGCGTATTAATGTTCGTTCCTATCACCATCTGCCAGACCTACATGCCTATCATTTCCAACCTCTGGCACACCGACAAAGAAGCCTATCAACGCCAGAACCAACAGTTCATGAACATCACAGTATGGAGTACTATTATATGCTCCGTCATCGTCAGTATACTCTCATGGCCCCTGGTGCGTTATACCTTTGGAGTACAATACTTACCCACAGTCCCCATACTACAAGTCCTATCTTTCAAAGCTGCAAGCACCGCATTAAGTAGTGTAGCCGGACAGATGATAGTAGCCGAAGGACTGCAGAAATGGACCATCATCCGAGACACCACTGGCTGTATCACTTGCGTCCTGCTCAACTATCTACTCCTACCCCGCTTTGGTGTGATTGCCGCAGCGTGGATAGCTATCATAAGCAACCTAGTGGCTGGCTACTTCTCCTCACTATTCATCCCACCATATCGCCACACCTTCACCGCCCAAACCCAATGTATCCTATTCGGTTGGAAAGACATGGCACAAATAACAACACTAATTAAGAAAAATAATCAACAATGATACTTATTCCATTCATATATTTTGTGTGTTTGACTTTTTTCTTTTGGAAGAAAGAAAAGCATTGGAGTATTGGATGTGCCACGTCTTCTATTTTAGTATTAATATCTTTTTTCGCTATCCTTGTAGATATTCTAAATCTGTATGGCGAATACGGTGTCAATATAAAGGCATACTCTTTCCCCACATTGTTACTATTCTGTTTTCAATGGACAATAACGCTACTACCCTTCCATTATATTTCTAAATTACAACTTAAACCCATTGACCAAAGTAAAGAACATCTATTCACATTACTTACAGGAATTTTAATTATCGCTGCTTTTGCATCTTTGGTTTCAATAGGTAATGATATTGTCCAAATTATCTCTTCAAGAGACTTTTTATCTATAAAAAACGAACATTACGAAGACTTGGAGAATCGTTTTGATGATGGAAAGCGGAATTATTTAATGGTATTACCATTATTATTAATGACCTCCAGTTTTCAAGTACTTGCAATGATTCTTTCAATATATATATTTGCATTTGATGCAAAAAGAACCGTATGGGGAATTGTTCTGCTCATTGTTTCTACAATAGGAATTTTTCAATCCCTCAAAATTGCAGGACGCTCCGCTCCCATTTATTGGGTTTTTAACTTTTATATTATATACACCTTATTCTCACAACACATAGCAAAATTCATCAAAAAGAGAATCATTATCATTATAGGCTCTATTGCAGTCTTGATATTTCTTTTGATACTATCCATTACTTTATCTCGATTTGATGATGGCGGAGATAATGCAATAAAATCATTCATTGGATACGCAGGACAACATATCAACAATTTTTGTGCAGTCTTTACTTATGGAGCCGATTCACCTCATACGTCCGAGCGTATTTTTCCACTCCTTAACAAACTATTCTATCATCACAAGTTCTCATTAGTTGAGCATTACGGTAATATAGAGAATGTCCTAAACATTATAGTACACAATTTTAGTACATTCGGAGCAGAAATATATCTCGATTTAGGATGGACAGGATATATTCTTTGTATGCTGTGCATTGCTCTATTCGGCATATTGATCAAATACAAATGGCAATCAATAGAGTTTTATAAATTATTTATCTTGTCTATTTATATAACTTTTTACACCTATGGCTTATTCGCATGGCCTTTTGTCGGACACTACTCAACAGCAGGCATATTGCTGATGTTAATCACTGGCCTGCTGTTCAAATATAAATTCAAGTTCAAGTAATGCTCATCTACACTATCATAGTTACCTATAATGGTCGCCATTGGGCAGATTTCTGTTTAGGAAGCCTGCGCAAATCAACCATACCGACCATTCCACTTGTTATTGACAATTGCTCCACAGACGAAACCCTACCTTATATCCGTGAGCAGTACCCGGAGGCTATTCTTTTCCCGCAAGAGAAAAATCTTGGTTTTGGTCAAGCAAATAATATAGGTTTGCGATATGCCCTAGCTCACAATGCCGACTCTGTCTTGCTGCTCAATCAAGATGCTGCTATTGCACCTAATGCAATAGAACTGATGTTGTCTCAAAGCGATGGAGAATCGTTGCTCTCTCCGCTTCACATGAATGGAGATGGAACAAAAGTTGATTCTAATTTCAGACAGAACTCTCTTTATCATTGCATAGATCTTATCAACGATACCTATGCAGGAAACATTAAACCGTGTTATACATGTGGAGAAGTATGCGCTGCTTGTTGGTTCATACCACGATATATTATTGAACAAATTGGGGGATTTAATCCTCTATTCTTCCATTATTCAGAAGACAATAACTATTACCAACGGCTAGTCTATCATAACATAAAAGTGCTCATTGTCCCAGCAGCACGTATGTATCATGACCGTAAAGATTTTGGCAATAAAAGAGTTTGGAATACTCAATGGTTACAAAATATGCTAATGTTAACTTTAACTGATATCAACCTCACAGCAAGACAGCGGTGTTGTAATATACTCCATATTCTGTGGATTTCTTACGCTTACCATTTTCGCAAAAAACAATATCACATCGGTTCTTTCTTTTTGTCTTTGTGTATGCTCGCTAAGAAAATTTGCATTATTCAGAAAAGTAAAAAAGTAGAAAAAAAACTACAAACTAACTGGCTATAATATGAAAGTTCTCTATATACTTAGTTCTACTTCTATGCAAAGTGGATCAAGCAAGTCGTTTATGATAATGCTAAAAAAAATGCACGCAATGGGAGTGAATCCTACAGTAATTCTGCCAGACACGAGAGGTTTATATATAGAGTTACAAACTATAGGAATTCCTGTATACACATACACCTATCGTATGGCAGTCTATCCGCCATATCGTTCCATACATGATATATTGATGTGGATACCTCGTCTATGTGGACGGATATGGGTAAATTTCACTGCAGCAAAAAAATTAGAGCGGCTCTGCCATAAAATACGACCCAATATTATACACACCAATGTGAGCGTTATTGACATTGGCTATCGCGCCGCGCAACACCTACATATTCCTCATATTTGGCATATTCGTGAATATGGAGATATTGATTTTCATTTTCGCCATTATCCAACCGATGCTTACCAACTAGCACGTTATCGGGCGAAATTATCTTACACTATCTGTATCACGCAAGACATTCAACGCTACAATAAATTAAACGATATAAGTTCTTCACGAGTTATATACAATGGGATATTATCAGACAATTTTGCAAAACAAGAAACGACTTGCAAAGAAAACTTTTTCTTATTTGCTGGCCGTGTTGAACCCGCTAAAGGTGTGTATGAACTATTACAAGCCTATTATCTCTACACTCTACGAGTACAAGTTATATGGCCCTTATATATTGCAGGAGCAATCTGCGATAAGAATTATATGCAACGTCTGCAAACTATTATTAGTAAACAAAATCTCGAAAAACAAGTTATCTTTCTTGGTGAGATAAAAGATATTGAGGAATGGGAACGAAATGCCCGAGCCGTTATTGTCCCATCCATTAGCGAAGGATTTGGACGCGTTATGCCGGAAACGATGTATAATAAAACACTTGTTATTGCACATGACACTGCAGGAACTAAAGAGCAGTTGGACAACGGAGTACGACTAACTGGCGAAGAAATAGCCTTACGCTATAGATTTAAAGAGGAGTTAGTACAACATCTCGTCGATGTTTCTAATTCCCCTAACAGCCAATATCAACAAGTAATTGAAAGAGCATATTTTACGGTTTCTCAGCTCTACACTTCCGAGCAACATGCCAAACAAGTATTCCAATTCTATCAAGATATATGTTCAAACAATTTCTAATATTACTTGGTCGTCTTTGGTCGTACCTATACCCACTGCGCCTACGCAAAAACATCAATGCGACATACACCTATCTCTACACAGGATACTATGCTCGGCAATTGAAGCACTGTGGGGAAATGAGTCGTTTCATCCCTTCTCTTAATAACTTCTTAGGAGGAAAATACACATCTATAGGAGACTATCTGCTCACTGGGCCCAATGTACTAATAACCGACAACAGCCATGGTTACAATCAAACCGCCGAAGAGCTCTCAATTGCCCCCAACCAACGTCCTCTATACTCCAAGAGAGAGGTACACATTGGCAATAATGTCTGGATAGGTCAAAACGCTTGTATCCTGCCTGGCGTAACCATTGGGGACGGAGTTATCATTGCCGCTAATAGCGTTGTCACGCACGACATCCCTGCCTATTCCATTGCAGCAGGTTCTCCCGCTAAAGTCATCAAACATATTGAATAAGATATTTATCATTAATCATAGTAATCATGCAAAAAGCTCAAGTAATAGCATTTTATCTTCCACAGTTCCATCCTTTCAAAGAAAATGACGAATGGTGGGGTAAAGGATATACCGAATGGATTAGTGTTGCTCGTGCACGCAGTCTTTTCCCTGGTCACGAACAGCCAAAATTACCTGGGGAACTTGGTTTCTATGACTTGCGCCTATCCGAAACCCGTGAGGCACAAGCGCAACTCGCACGCGAGTATGGAGTGGATGGATTTTGTTACTATTACTACCGTCTCAGCAAAGGACATAACCTCATGGATAGACCACTCAAAGAGGTTCTGTCTTCTGGTAAACCCGAGTTCCCATTCATGCTCTGTTGGGCAAACCATAGCTGGATGGCAAAGAATTGGAATAATGCAGATAAAGGGAAAGTGAATGGCAAAATGCTCATTGAACAGCAGTATGGCAATGAACAAGATATCCACGACTATTTTTATGAGGTTCTTCCATACTTCAAAGACCCTCGCTATATCAAAGAAAACAACTGCCCGCTTTTTGTTATTTACAAACCATTGGATGTGCCTAATATTGAGCAATATCTCCAAATATGGAATGAATTAGGACTAGAGAATGGCTTCAATGGCGTCAAAATAATTGCATACACGGAGGAAGCAAAATTTGAAACTGACAAGATATTCACCAAAGGGTTCACCGAAATGATTTCCTGCCGTATGTATGCTACGATGCACAATCATTCACAATTTTGGCGTTACGTTAATGGTGGACTTCGTAAGTTATTCAAGATACCAAAGATACTCCGTTACAAGAATGTCATCCGTGAGATGGTCACTGACGAAGCCAAAGATGAGCGCATCATTCCAACCATTATGCCAAATTGGGACCATAGCCCACGCAGTGGTCGATGGGGTATTATGTGGGTTGGTAGCACGCCACAACTATTCAAAAAACACGTGTTGGAAGTATTAAACAGGATACAACATAAAGAGAACAAAAAGGTTTTTATCAAGTCATGGAACGAATGGGGTGAAGGCAACTACATAGAGCCAGACCGCAAGTGGCAACGAGCCTACCTCGAAGCACTCAAATCTGCTCGAGAAGAAATGAATATATAACCCTATTCCAAGAATCTTGCCATATTCTTGGAATATAATCCAAAAATATGGCAATAA
>CAYNMA010000140.1:0-5782 GCA_964398075.1 uncultured Bacteroides sp.
GCTGCGATTGTGGAGACGACACGCCCCCGTGTCGTCCGAGCCGCCAGGCTCGTTTGACCATGCTTTGTTGGGGACGCAGGCGCCTCGCCTGCGGATATTCACACCGTAGACCCGATTTGACATACCACCGTAGAGACGGTATTCCATACCGTCTCTCAAATTGAAATATACTGCAATTGTGGAGACGATGATTGTAGAAACGATGATTGTGGAGACGACACGCCCCCGTGTCGTCCGAGCCGCCAGGCTCGTTTGACCATGCTTTGTTGGGGACGCAGGCGCCTCGCCTGCGGATATTCACACCGTAGACCCAATTTGGCATACCACCGTAGAGACGGTATTCCATACCGTCTCTCAAATCTAGACCATCTAGAACAGCCCCGCAGGGGCGATCTAGATCTTCTAGAACATCTAGCCCCCATAGCTCAACTCCTAAACCTTTGTAACCAATTAAACTTCTCCTAAACTAATAAACTCCTAAACTAATAAACTCCCCCCCACACACAAATAATTGCCGATTTATTTCCGTAATTAAAAAACTTGCCGTACCTTTGCGCCAACGATTTGAAATACAAACTAAATAAATATATCTTATGTCAAAAGTAACTGTAGTAGGTGCAGGTAACGTAGGTGCTACGTGCGCCAATGTATTGGCTGTCAACGAAGTAGCCAACGAAGTATGTCTTATCGACATCAAGGAAGGTCTTGCCGAAGGTAAGGCTATGGATATCATGCAAACCGCCCAACTTATGGGCTTCGACACCGTCGTACGCGGCGTCACTAACGACTACGAGCAAACCGCTAACAGCGATGTCGTTGTCATCACAAGCGGTCTCCCACGTAAACCAGGCATGACCCGTGAGGAACTCATTGGCGTCAATGCCGGCATCGTTAAGAGTGTCGCTACTTCAGTACTCAAATACTCGCCTAACGCTATCCTCATCGTCGTAAGTAACCCTATGGACACCATGGCTTACCTCACCTTGCATGCCCTCGGATTGCCTCGTAACCGTGTCATCGGTATGGGTGGCGCACTCGATAGCGCACGACTCAAATACTTCCTTAGCCAAGCACTCCACTGCAACGCTAACGATGTCGATGGCTTCGTTATCGGTGGTCACGGCGATACCACTATGGTACCTCTTAAGAGCTTCGCTACATACAAAGGTGTACCTGTCACCGACCTCCTCACACAAGACGAGATCGACAGTGTCGTTAAGTCTACCATGGTAGGTGGGGCAACGCTAACCAGCCTCCTCGGCACATCCGCTTGGATGGCACCTGGTGCTGCTGCTTCGTCTGTTGCTGAGGCTATCATCAAGGACCAGAAGAAGATGATTCCTTGCTCTGCTGCACTCGAAGGCGAGTATGGCATGAAGGACATCACCATTGGTGTGCCTTGTATCATTGGTAGAAATGGTATTGAGAAAGTCATTGAGTTCAAACTGACACCTGCCGAGAAACAGAAACTCGCCGAGTCAGAGGCTGCCGTCCGCAAAACTACCGCCGTCCTCAAAGACCTCAACGTCCTCTAAGACATAGCAAGATAAGATCAAGATAATATCAAGATAAGATAATATCAAGCAAACAGAGGCTGGCTAACAAACCGTTAGCCAGCCTCTCTTGTATATACTGCGATTGTGGAGACGACACGCCCCCGTGTCGTCCGAGCCGCAAGGCTCGTTTTGTCATACTAAGCCTGTTAATTGTTAATTGTTAATTGTTAATTGCCCCCTTCTCCCCGAAGAATTCTCCCATCTCCTAAACTCCTAAACCACATTCAACCTATTAAACTTCTCCTAAACTAATAAACTAATAAACCAATAAACTAATAAACTAATAAACAGCACAAAAAAAGGGCCTCCTTTCCCAAGGAAGCCCTCCCACTTATTAACCATTTAAATCTTCATTTATTTAGTCTCAATATAAGGACTAATTTGGTTACCAACGGTCGACATCGCGCAGCGGAAACCGATCGTGCTCGACGACTTATCTTGGTCAAGGTAACGACGCGTAGATGGGTTCAACCAATAAACCCTATCACGCCACGAACCACCTTTATACACACGCGTGTTCTTGGTGATCTTTGGTGCCAACACATCCGTTGGGTCATGCTTAACCTCTGTCAAGTTCTCTACGGCTACCGTATCCAATGGATAATCCGTATCTATCAACGATGCAAAGTCGCCGTCCTTATAATCACGCTTATCGTCCGTACCGCTATACTCTACTGCCACACCACCTAACGAGTCTATCACATAACCCTCTGTTACGGTGCCATCCTCCAAGACTATCTCTGTCTTCTTTGGACGGGTATAGATATTACCACGGAACGAGTTATACTCACTCGTCTCTTGGTTTGATGTCTCACGGTATACATCCATTACCCACTCGTTCACATTACCTGCCATGTTATATAGACCGAAGTCGTTAGGCATGAACTCATCCACCGGACCAGTGATAACATAACGGTCATTCAACGCACCACTCACACCCATCATATCGCCTCGACCACGAACGAAGTTAGCCTGCAACTGACCCTTCTGCTTGTTGGTGAGGTTACGTGGGTGATAACCCGACCAAGGATAGATCTTACCCTCAACCGTCAAACCATCCTCACCGGCAATAGGTGCATAAGCGGCAAACTCCCACTCTGCCTCAGTCGGCAAACGATAACCTACTACCAAGATACCATCAGCACGGTTCACCTTACGGTCATTACCATAACTATCCAACTTAGGACTCTTACCCATCTCAGGATTATAATCGGCTATGGTCAAGTACTTCTCTGTGTTGAATACAAACTTATCACGGATATACTCGTAAGGCAAACGATACATAGTAATCTCGTTCTCCGAATCTTCAGGATCAGGTATTGTATACTCATCCATCTCATAACCTGGGTTCATCGACTCCCACTCATCCTTATATGCCTCATCGTCAGTAGGCTGAAGGTCTGTAAACGGAGGCGTCACAATAGCACCTGCTTGGATCAATGCCAACTCGTTCACACGGTCCGTACGCCACTGGCTATAAGTCATTGCTTGCTCCCACGATACACCTACTACAGGGTAGAAACTGAAGGCAGGATGACGATAGTAGTTGTCCAGATAAGGCTCATTGTATGCCATCTCCTCACGCCATACTGTCGTATCTGGCAACACCTTACGCACCAACTCGGGTGCCGATGGACCAAACACGATTGTCATCCAGTGCTCATACTCTCGCCAGTTCATGTTCGTAATCTCGTACTTATCCATGTAGAACGACGTTACAGTGATGCTACGCTGAGAGTTATCACGAGGCGCTGTCACAAACTCATCCTTCTCACCCAACATAAACGTACCACCTTGGATTGGCACCATACCGGCGGGCGTCAAGTTCGTCACTCCCTCCAATGCTTCAAAATTGGTAGTGTTCTTGTCATAGTAATTCCAACCTGTCGTATTCGACACTTTAGTGTTCAACTCACGCTTGTTCGAACATGAGGATACTACTAATACTGTGCACAATAGCGTCAAATTTACGACGGAAAGCAATGCAAACTTCTTACGGTTTTTCATATATTCACTTTGTGATATTATTCAGACCGCAAAATTACGTTATTTTCTCCACTATAGCAACACATTAACGCGAAAAACTTCAAAAAAAGCCACTTTATGATTATTTCTACCCTTTCTTGCACTGTTTTTTACACATTTTTGGGACTTTTCAACGGAAAAATCGTACCTTTGCCACCTATTAAGAACGAATTAGGAGAGTACTTAGGAAAGGTAATCAGGAATGCCGTACGTATTCAATCTACAAGGACTATCGGTCGCTTTCGATGAACCTGCCGTCATGGCTATCATCAATCTCACGCCCGACAGTTTCTATTCCGCCTCACGAAAAAACAACGAGACGGAAATTCTTTCGTGCGCTACCGATGCCCTCCAACAAGGTGCTGCCATACTCGACATCGGCGCCTACTCCTCACGACCCAATGCCACCGACATCTCCGAACAAGAGGAATGGCAACGACTCCAACAACCCCTCCAGTGGATACGACACGAGTTCCCCAACGCCATCCTATCCGTCGACACCTTCCGTGCCAACATCGCACGGCAAGCCGTCGAGCAGTTCGGTGTACAGATAATAAACGACATATCCGGTGGCAACCTCGACCCCGAAATGTTTACCGCCATTGCCCAAACCCATGCCGCCTACATACTCATGCACTCCAAAGGTACACCCCAGACGATGCAATCGCAGACGCAGTACACCGACCTTCTCTCCGAGATGGTCCACTACTTCCAAGAACGCATCACCCGGCTGCACCAACTCGGCGTGACTGACATCATCATCGACCCAGGCTTCGGCTTTGCTAAGACCATCGAACAAAACTACTTCCTACTGCGAAACCTATCCGCCCTACAGCTATTCCAGTTGCCCGTCCTTGCAGGACTATCACGCAAGTCAATGATATATAAGCCACTCAACGGCACCCCTGCCGACGCCCTCAATGGCACAACTGCACTCAATATCTTAGCCCTGCAACAAGGTGCTACCTTCTTGCGCGTACACGATGTCAAACCTGCCATCGAAGCCATACAATTATATAAACTATACAAAGGAAGCGATAACCAACTCAATTAGACCATGGGATTTCAAATAGGATTCAAAGACATAGTAGACATCTTCCTCGTAGCAGTCATCTTCTACGAAGCCTTCCGCATACTCAAACGCTCTGGCGCCGTGAACCTTTTCTGGGGTATCCTCGCCTTCGTCATCGTGTGGTTCATCACATCCTATGTCTTTGCACTCGAACTGACCGGCGCTATCTTCGACCGTATCATCAATGTCGGTGCACTCGCACTTATTGTCATCTTCCAAGACGAGATACGCTCTTTCTTCTCACATATCGGCTCACGCTTCAATGCACATACATTGCGCAACTCACTGCACAACGACGATGACACCGTCAAAGAAAACACCAACGAGATAATAGAAGCCTGCCGACACATGTCACTCAACAAGACCGGTGCCTTACTCGTCATCACCCGCAGTCAGGACATGATAGAGTACACCTCCACCGGAGAGAAGATCGATGCACGCCTCAGCGCCAGAATGATAGAGAACATCTTCTTTAAGAACACCCCGCTCCACGATGGCGCACTGTTCATCACGCACGGCAAACTCGATAGTGCAGCCTGCATCCTGCCTGTGTCGAACAACAGCCAACTGCCAGCACAGTACGGCCTACGCCACAGAGCAGCCTTAGGTATAACCGAGAAAACCGACACCGTGGCTATTGTCGTATCTGAAGAAACAGGACACATCGCCGTCGCCATGGGCGACAAGATCCGCCGTGTCAAAATAGAAGAACTCGAACAAATCCTCCTCCTCGCCCTCAAAGCCAACTAACCCCATACCTTATATATAAGGTATATGTCCCATAAGTCCCCAAAAAGGAACAACCTAACATAATAGAATCTGTTATGTACAAGACAACCTTTAGTCTTCAAAAGAGAGGTATGGGGCGAGCAATTTCAATAAAGACATAGATGACATCGCATTTTAATGCAGTTACTTTAGTTTTTTACTAATACAGTTGCATAAGGGATATATATTCTCTATCTTTGCAGCACGTATTAAAGTCTTCATACAATGATGCGTCTTATAATAAAAACAAAAGGTCTTAAATTCCTTAATTGAAGGTGGCTAATTATTCTCATTATAAATTGAGAATTACCCAAAACAATGTTCTAATCAATTAGACACCATAATCGTAAGGACACCTGTT
>CAYNMA010000141.1:0-2416 GCA_964398075.1 uncultured Bacteroides sp.
CTAAATAAAATTCCACAAATCATCTCAAAAGCAATTTTTAGAACATCCCTTATAACTACCACCATGAAACACACTATTTTTTCGACCATCCTACTTCTTATTTCGCTTTCTATCTTTGCTCAGCAGCCGGTGGCTGTGGGTGGCGGTTCTTATGCTTCGTATACTCCGTTGAGTGAGAGTCGTTCCTCGTTGCACTCAGGTTGTCAGGCGTATCAGACCGAGCACCGCACTATCTATGCTCTTGACTCACTGCTCTCGCGTCCTCTGCCCTCTAACGATTGGTGGACATACATGCTCGTCAACACGTGGACAGGTAAACTCTGGGCATACCCAACCTTGGTATGGGCAGATGCTACGGGCGTGTCGGTAGCACTGCCGACCTACTGGGAGTCAACCGGCTGTGAGATGAAATGGGACAATCAGGTGCTGCTGTCAGCTTACCGTATTGATGCTTCCGGCACTCGTGCGCCATTCTCTCCACAAGAGGCGCTGCTCTCCGACTGGTCCGACTACCATATCGCCTTTGTGTTGCGTGATGGTGACTCCGAGATACGCACTACCGTGATGCATGGTTCACCTATCGTCTGGTTTGAATATACTAATGCTGAACCTATCATCACTAATCCCGATACGACGCGCTATGCCGTCTTCTCCCACACCTCGGGACAGGATGCCACGGTGGCTGTAGCGGTACTCACTGATGGTCTCACTCGTCAAGACCTTACCCCTTACGCATATCGTATCCCCCGAAAGACACAGATAGATTACACCTATCATGCGGCTGAGGCGACCCTTACCACCACCTTCCATATCGACTATTCCGATGTACTCCCGACAACGGCAAAGGGTGTGTTACAAGGTTTCCTGCCGCACCACTACTACAACACGACCTCTGACCTCTCGTGGCAGACACCTACCTATCAGACGCCGCGCGGCACACTTCGTCTGGCGCAGGGAAATGACTTTGCCATTACCTATCCTGTGCATGGTATGCTGCCGTTCTTTCCACTGCCTGCCGACACCCTCTCGGGGTATAGTGCAGACCGTCTGCGCAGTCTCTGTGCCGACTATGCAGCAGGTGGTTCGTTCGGTGCTGACACCTACTGGGGAGGAAAAGGTCTCACACAGATGATGCACTACATGACTGCCGCTTATCAGTTGGGAGACACTGCTACCTTTGAGTTGGCGAAGTCCCGACTGAAAGCCACACTCGTTGACTGGTATACCTATACGCCTGGGGAGACGCAGTACTATTTTGCCCGCTACCCGAGATGGGGGGCGCTTGTAGGTTTCGACCCCTCGTACGACTCTGATATGTTCAATGACCACCACTTCCATTATGGTTATTTCGTCTATGCCTCAGCCGTCCTCTGTCTCTTTGATGACGACTTCCGACAGCAGTACGGACCTATGGCTCGTGAAGTGGCGAAAGACTATGCTAACTATGACCGCACGGACACACGCTATCCTCTATTCCGTACTCTCGACCCGTATTGCGGACACTCTTTTGCCGGTGGTTTGGGCAACTCGGGTAACGGCAATGGTCAGGAGTCGTCCTCAGAAGCCATGCAGAGTTGGGGCGGGGTATGGATGCTCGGTGCTGCACTTGGTGATAAGGACTTGTTGGAAGCGGGTATCTTTGGTTATACCCTTGAAGCACGTGCCACAGCAGAGTATTGGTTCGACCGTAACCGCCGTAATATCGACTTCTCTAAGTATCAGCACCCTTACTGCTGCAACCTCACTATGCAGGGCGTGGGATGGTGGACATGGTTCTCGGGAGACCCCGTATGGATGCACTCTATACAGTGGTTACCTATCTCGCCGGTACTGCAGAACTACCTCTCTGAGGACCTTGATTTTGCGCGATATGACTACACCGAGATGTACAGGAACAAGGAGGTCAGCGACTATGAGGCTACATCCGGTGGGTTAGGTGATGAGTCGGGACTTGGTAATGTGTGCCTATCTTATCTGGCACTCTTCGACCCTGACTCTGCGGCACGTGTATGGGACCGCATGGATACGATGGGTAAAGCCCTTGCTAAGAACACCGACACCGGTGGTATTACCTATATGTTGGCGCACTCACAACGTCAGTATGGTCCACAGAACCACGCTATCCGTGCAGACTACCCGCTTGCTGTGGCGTATACAGACACTATCACACATCGTACTACATATATGGTCTATAATGCAGAGGACCATGAGGTGACGGTGCATTTCACAGATGGTAAGCAGTGGACTGCACCGGCAGGACGATTGTCTATCTTTACCGATGTCCCTGTGCTGACACGGCTTGAGATAACCGGCGAGAAGGTGGTACTGCCTTCTTCTGCCAACACTTACACGCTGCATTTCTATGACCAGTATGGTGCTTCCTATCGCGCGGATAGTATGCTCCAGTATACTGCTC
>CAYNMA010000141.1:2516-5769 GCA_964398075.1 uncultured Bacteroides sp.
CAATATACCATACGATATGCGGGTACACCTGCTGCTTCACAGGTAGTGACGGTGCTGCCGCCTTATCCTAATCTGGCACTGCACAAGACAGCGACGGTTAGCAGTGAGGAGAACGCCGGTACGTTGGCGCAATATGCTACCGATGGTGACAAGACTACGCGTTGGGGTAGTAAGCATAAGGACGGGGAGTATATCACCATTGACCTCGGGCAACAATGCTACATCGACTATGTTACTATCCGTTGGGAAGCGGCTTATGCCAGTCGGTTCTCTCTGACACTGACGGACACACAACCGGCAACACTCGACACCTCTGTTGTCTATCGAGGGACAGGAGGTGTGCAGACGATAGAGATGGCACAGAATGGTCGTTACCTGACACTCTGCGGCATGTCGCGTGCTACGGCGTACGGTACTTCTCTCTATGAGATAGAGGCGTACGGTATACCGCTTGCCGGTGACGAGTCGGGACTGTTCGGACTGGCGATATATGCTGATAAGTCCTATACCACACAGGATGAGCCTATTCAGTTCTCTGTGCGTGGTTACAACATGCAAGGTACGGAGATGACCTGCACACCTACACTCACGGCTACGGGTGGTACTATCTCGGGCAGCACCCTTACGCCGGATACTATCGGAGACATGACATTGACGGCAACAGTGGGTAATATCATGGCAACTCGCACTTTCACGGTGATGGAGACGGAGCGTATCACAGCAACACAAGTGTCGCCGAAGACCGTAACTCTACCTCTTGGCGATACACAGACCTTCACGGTGCAGGCAGTCAATCAGTTTGGTAATACCGAGATGACGACAACAGAACTATACGAGGCGACGACTCTGGGTACTTATGACTTGGCGGTATCACTGGGCGGCTTTACGGATACAGCCCATATCATGGTGGTGGGCTATGCTGACTTGAACCTAGCATTAGGTAAGACGGCTACTTGTTCGGGGTCAGAGGGAGATGGTACAAATGCTTCAAAGGCAGTAGATGGACTGCTCGACAGTCGCTGGTCGTCACGCTTCCAAGACAATGAGTGGATATGTATCGACCTGGGGGCAGACTACAACCTCAGTCGTGTCAAACTCTATTGGGAGTCGGCGTACGCCACGTCTTATGAGATACAGACCTCAACAGATGGTGTTGCTTTTGCAACAGTCTATGCTAATACACAGAGTACAGGCGGAACGCAGGATATCACTCTTCCTGCGGATAGTCATGGCCGCTATGTGCGGGTATTGTGTCTCACACGCAATACGGGCTACGGCTCATCCCTCTGGGAGATAGAAGTGTATGGCATAGGTCGCTTCTCAACAGATATCCGTAATGCTGTAGATAACGTCAACAATGGGATACTGCTCTACCGCAATGGGCATATCTATGTCCTGCTGCCGGATGGTAGATGCTTCTCTATCTCGGGAGCGCAGGTGGATAACAAAGTACAATAGAACTAAACATAACATATCATGCAGAAGAATTCTCCAGAGGTCAGCGCATTGCGACAGGACATAGAACAGCATATTGAGCGCAGCGTATCTACACCTGCAGACTTCGACTTTCTTGCCGGTGCTATATGGGACCAGCAACATCAGTACATCTCCTCTACTACGCTCAAACGCCTATGGGGGTATATATCGGGTGCGGATACCGTACGTCATACTACGCTTAGTATCCTCTCGCAGTTCCTTGGTTTCAAGGACTGGGAACATTACCTGCAGCATCTGGCCTTGCAGTCGGAAGTGGAGAGTGAGTCATTTGCCGGTGAAGGTGTCCGTACAGAACAGTTAGCAGAGGGTGATAGGATAGAGGTGTCGTGGCAACCGAATCGGCATTGCGTCTTTCGTTACTTAGGTAACATGCGCTTCGTGGTGGAGCAGGCGGAACATAGCAAACTGCAAGTAGGAGATATGTTCTCTGCGGCTTGTTTCTTGATAGGACAACCGATGTATCTTGATAATCTGCAAGGTGCAGACCCAAGTAAGATTTCGTATGTAGCAGGCAGTCGGCATGGACTAACCTCGGTATCTATTCTCAATGTATGAGTAATATCCCAGACATATCCGATTCGGGGTTTGTTGACCCTAATAGCGTCTCCTTTGAGTGGACTGGCATCACCCTGCTGCAGGCACGGCAACATAGTGTGCTGTACCGTGCTAAACGCTATGGGCGATGGTTTGTACTGAAAGGACTACCTGCAGAACAACAGCATCTGACCGATTGCCGTCTTGTGCAAGAGCGAGAGTTCCGTCTGGGCGTGCAGTTGGTGCATCCGAATATCGTGGCGACCTATTCGTTGGAGGATATCAAGGATATTGGGCGATGTATAGTGTTAGAGGCTGTGGATGGCGTCACTCTCTCGCAGTGGTTAGCGACACACCCGAGTAAGCAGTCACGCCAACGAGCAGTGGAGCAGTTGCTGGACGCCGTGGAGTATCTACATGCTCATCAGTTGGTACATCATGACCTCAAACCGAGTAACATACTCATCACTCGCAATGGGAGTAACTTGAAACTCATCGACTTTGGACTGAGTAGTACCGATGATATCGCTGCAGCAACACCCAATGATATTCAGGACGACCTCATGCGCTTGGCGGACTTGCTGAGGCTGTTCGACTTATCGGCACAACGCAGTGTCATCCGCCGATGCAAACAACATCGATACTCGAATGTCAGTGCTCTGCGGCGAGATATGACTCAGTATCTACGCTTGCAGCGTATTGTGCCGATAGTGGTACTTGTGGTAGGTATGGCAGTAGCAATAGGCGTGATGGGTTGGAATATGTACCAACGGACGACTACTGAGAGACGAGCGCAACAGCGTCAGGAGGCAATGTTGGCAGATGTGAATGCCGTATGCGATAGGGAGTCGGAACGGCTGTTGGCTATTGCGGATGCGGAGAAATATAGTGAGTTTGCTACGGCAAAGTTCTACCTGAATAGTAGGTTTATCATCTTGCGCGACTCCCTTGCTAAAGTGTATCCGGCAGACGATGCAGTGCTAAATAGTCTTTGTCTATCCACTTTCGACAACCGCTACAATACCCTGCAGATGCAGTTTGCGAAACATATCAAGACCACCCCCTCTGCCTTGGACGCCTTTCGCAAAGGCGATATCACAGTTGACGAATACACCCGCCTATCAAAGGAACTGTCGGAGTTATACAAACGATAGTCCTTTCTCTTAGCACTGCGTGTAAGAGATAATTATTACGCATATATATCGCTGAGAAGCAATGACTT
>CAYNMA010000142.1:0-5713 GCA_964398075.1 uncultured Bacteroides sp.
CGCTCAGGCAGACTCAGTGCTTCGCACCTGCCCTCGCTTCACGTCTCCACAATCAAAGCATCTTGCAAGAGGGTTGTTGGATGTGGGATTAGTGTGTTGTCGGATGTGGGATTAGTGTGTTGTTTGTTTGCGGCGGTGGTGGAGGTGGAAGGCGTAGCCGAGTGCGAGGAGCGTAAGGAAGTACCACGCATCGGATAGGGGTAGCCATTCGCCGGTGGCATGTCCGCCTCCAGGAGGGGCTTTGCGAACGGATACAGAGAGCGAGGCGGCTGCGAGATAGTTGTCGGCCGAGGTATAACCTGTTTCGTTTTGCCGATAAGCAGAGGTGGTGGTAAAACCTTGTTCGCTGAGTAGGCGTCCGCCATATACATATTGTCTATTTTTCTTGTAGGATTTGCCCGTAGAGTACATCTGATGGACGCTGTAATGCGTTGCGTAGGGTTTCCTGACGGTCGTGTTCATGGAGACGGATGCTTCCATGGGTACATAGACCATGCCCACGGATGGGATGTTGATAGAGGAGGCGGAGTAGTCGGTACTGTAAGGGCAGGGCGTTGAAGGGCGTTCCATTGCATAGGTTGCCACGGTGAGTAGCATTGCCAATCCTATTGTTAGACGTCTCTTCATTGCTTTATTATGTTAGTATTTTAGTCTTTTAGTACACCATTGTTTGAAGCACACTCCACTCGTTTCCTACTTGTACTTTGACCATATAGACGCCAGACGGGAGCGAGCATCGCACCTCCTTTCCTGACGAAGGAGGACTGGTTATCAGTCGTCCGAGGGCATCGTATATAGCGCATTCTATGATGGTGTTATCTGCAAAGAGTCGCATCTCTCCTACTCCGCCTACAGCATATACTCGAGCATGTTCGGCGGTGGATAGGTCGGTTTGTATCTTAGCCGGTGCTGTACGCCGTAGATAGTAGCGGATAGTGCCATCGGTTGGGGTATAGAGCGGCAGCGTCATATCGTCCATCAACGGTGTGACAGTTAGGCTTTGTGCATCGAACAGTTCCCAGTCGGCGGCTTCTGCTCCTGCGAAGTGGATGTTCATTTCGCCGATGGTATGCTGTGCGTAGACGCCTAAGGCAATAGTATCTTGACTGGATTGTGCGTTGATGCTCAATGGTTGTCGGTCGGTGGACATGGTGAATACGCCGAACGGTGTCTTCCACTCGTCGAGGAGTAGGAAGGAGGCGTCTTCGTTTTGTTGTGCACTATTGGCCGATGTGAGGTCGGTGATGACGGCTGCTCGTGAGGTGAATATGCCACCGTAGTTCTCGTCGTTAGCCGAGACGGAGAGGTAGAGTACTTGATTGTCGGCAGCGGCAGCGATGCGTCTTGGTGCAGGATTTTTTGTTTGTCCTGCAGGGCTGAGGCAGAGCATGTCGGGTGTGATGGTTATGGACAGTGATTGTGCGGTGGAGGTGCTTTGCAAGAGGACGCCACGCATAGGTGCAAGATAGCGATAGGAGCCACCGTCGGCTGCCACATCTTTGACGGTAGCGGTCAGTTCTTGTGTGCCTTCGGTGAGGACATAGTAGGATGCTTGCAGGTTGCTGTTGCCGGCTAAGAGTTTCTCCATGTCGATGTAAGCCCATGTGGGGTTACCGAAGAGGAAGAGGTTGCCGGAGGCATCGTAGTTGGTGAGAGAGAGTGTCATACCGCCTTCGGCGTCGGAATACTGATAGGCAGGTTGACCATATTGTGTGCCTCGTGAGATAGACACTACGGGTGAGGATTTCCATAGGTTATTGTAGTACCATTTGTATTGGGTATCGGACTTCGGTAGGCGTATGTCGACAGCGGATGCGCCTGCGCTGCTCTCGACCCAGAGGGCTACGCCTACGCCTGCCGGATATTCGGTGTCGAGGGCGTTGAGGGGTTCAGTCCAAGTGGAACTGATGATAGGCACATTGCAGTCGCCGTAGTTGACCATGGACTTATTGTAGAGCGATTGCCAAACGGTGTTGTCGAGTCGGTCGGAGGCGTAAGCGCCATTGGACTGTGAGATGGTCTTGACGGAGAAGACGTCGGTGGTACTCTCGCCTGCAGACGGTGTCCAGAAGTCGCCTGATACGCCTGCAGCGAGTGGCATGGAGCAGAGTACCCATTTATTGGTTGGTACTTGCATATCGACCACTGCTTTACCGTTTATGCTCAGGTAGTGTTGATTGAGCAGGGTGGTATTGGCGGGTAGGTAGATATCGTGGCAGGTGTAGGGTGCGAAGTTGATGTCATAGGAGATATACTTCTCGGCATCTGATTCGAGGTGTACACCTGGTTTCTGTGTCTCTTCGGCGATGATGACGGGTAGCGGAATGGTGTTGTCGCCAGCAGGTATGATGACATCGGTCTCTGCGAGAGGGCAGAAGGCGTCTTGTCCGTCGGTGGTCTTCCAGTTGGAGTCATCGTTCCAAGCGGTGCTACCTGAGAGTGGAGACCACACTACTTGGTCGGGTACGACAGTGAGTGAGAATACGGTCTCGGTAGCGAGTGAGCAGTCGTTGCTATCGTAGTCGCCTTCACGCAACTTGAAGGTGTAGGTATATCCACCTCGCAGTTGGTCGGTGCCGGTGAGAGTGAGTTTGGTATCGCTTTTCAGTACGGTGGTGTTCTGCAGAGGTAGTGAGAGTGAGCCGACGGTAGCGTTGGGGTCGGTTGTCTCGTACATCTCGGCAGCGGCAAAGACGAAGGTCTTGTCGCCTGCAAAGTTACAGAAGACGGGTATCTCGATGGTGCCGGTCTTGCACTGTTGTTCGCTGACACGAACGACACGTGGAAGAGAGGTCACGAAGTCGGGTAGGGTATCTTTGCTGGTATAGTCTTCTGCCAGACCTACACGCAAGGCTTTGAGTTCGATGCTTCGCATGAGCACTTCGCCGTAGACGGGGTCGGTACAGATGCTGACCTCTTGGGTGGTGACATTGCCATCATCGTCTAACAAGCGTCCCGTTCCTTCGATAGGGAAGGCTGTGTACATGAGTGAACGGATAAGTTTATCGGCAGAGAGGTAGACATTGAGTGTCTGAATGTCGGAGGTGAGGTATTGTGCCTTGGTGAGTGCATTGAGTAGGGCGGTCTGTTCGGCATTGGCGGTGCCTGCTTGCCGTGCCACGACGGCTGCTCGTATCTCTGCGAAGGTGGCGTTATAGAGGGCAGGGTTGGCATCGACATAGTCGGGTGTGCCCCATAGGAAGTCGGCTTCGCAGGTTGCTTTCTTCTGTACTAGACCTGTGACATCGTTGGTGATGAAGAGCCGTTCTGCCTCGAAACTGAGCAGTCGGTTGCCGCAGTAGTCCATGGTGTGTCCATCTCGTATGCGTTCATCGTTGACGGTGAGGTACATAGAGCCTTCGACTTGCAGTTCGGTTCGCAGTCCGCAGGTAGCGTTTCTCAGTTGTGTTGGGTCGGTAGCGACATAGCCGATGTAATACTCATCTGGTACGAGAGTGGCGCGTGTAGCGACATATAGTACCCATACGCCATTCTCTTGGATATATCCGAGGGTAGGAGTATTGGCAGGGTTGGATGCGTAGGTATCGAAGTCGGCAAGCGAGGCATATACAGGATAGGTGGAGGTAGAGTCTTTGACGGGTATGCGTCCATAGGAGCCGTTGGCGGACTGTTGCTTGCGGTAGTATGGCATGTCGAGTGCGTTGTCGGCGTTATCGGTCCATTGGTAGTAGAGATAATCGACACCGCTGAGGTTTTGGTCGTCGAGGGTGATACGGAGGTAGGTAGTTAGTTCATCGCCGGTAGGGTCGACACAGGCTTGGCTTGATGCCTGCAGGGAGCGTACGGGCGGCTTGGAGGCGAATATCTGGAAGTCGTCGAAGATAAAGTCGTTACCGGCAGTATTGTTTCCTTTGTTGGTGATGACGAGTGAATAGGAGTCGTAGTCCTCTTTGAGTTCGATAGGCACAACGAGTCGTTGCCATACGCCAGCGGTCTCTATTTCACCGGTGGCATAGGTGAGGATGGAATATGTCTGGCCGTTTCTTGTGCCGGAAAGGGTGAAGTCGAACTGTGGCTTTGAGCCTGAGTTCTGTATGGCAGCAAAGTAGGTAGACAGGTACATCACGGCACCTGGGCAGAGGTTGGTATCGATCTTGATAGTGAACAGTTCGCCAGGTTCGGGCGCGCCATCTACGAAGAGGAAGTAACCATCGGCGGCATCGGCACTGGTGCCTGTCTCACCATGGTTGTATACATTGCCTATGTACCAGTTGTGCAATCCATTGGTGGAGTTGAGAAGTGCATAGTCGGACCATGTTGGGTCGAGTTTTTCACTGTTTACGATACGGTTATCGGGCACGAGGGCGGAGTAGAAGAACCCGTAGGTTGACTCATCCCAGTCGAGCGGTGTGGTGCGGTAGGTAGGTGTGGTGGTGCCAGGCGCATCATCGTTGAAGCGTTCGTCGTAGAGGGTGTCGAGGTCGATTAGGTTCAGTGCCTCGGTAGGCGACTCGGCTGGCCCGTATTGGTCGGCGGATACGAACTGAACGGTGAACTTGGCTATGTAGTAATACGAATAAGTCTTTCTCCCTCTACTGCTGCTTGTCAATACTCGGGCGGTGAGTGTATATGTCTCTGTACCAGCGGTTTTGGAGGTTACTTTGATATACTGATTATTCGCAATGTCAAAGGATGTAGAGTTGTTCCAATACCAAGTAGTGGATGATGATAGGTTCTTGATGCCCGATGAAGCGCTGTAGTAATAGTTAGGATAGTTACCTCCATTGAACTGGTAGGAAGGACCGATATAGAGGGTACTTCCGACGGGTGCCATGAGGGTGTAGTTTTCCATGTAGTTGCCAGTATAGGAGCCAGGTGCGGTAGAGCCTTTGTAGGAGTCGACCTCAGTAGCCATCTCTTGTGCGGGGCGGATATCGAAGATGATGCGCTGCGAGAGGGTTGGTTCGGTGATGGTTTGATTGGATTGGTCGATGATATAGTCTTTGTAGCACGATTGTTCGCAGACGATGACCTGGTGTGCGGTGGCATCGTTGCAGGTGTAGGTAGGATAGTCGGAGGCGTTGATGATGATAGTACCTTTGTCGGTGGTTTGGTAGCAAGCAGTTGTTGTGCTAGGACTGATGGTTATAGAAGACGAAGAAAGAGACGATAGCGCCTCTTCCGTACCATTCGTATAAACGAACCAGCGGCGGTAGGTGTATCTTGAGGTGGCGGCTAGCGGGGTGAGTGTGATACTTTCGCCTTCGGAGAGGTAGACTACTTGTGTCTGCTCGTGAACGCTTTGCAGGTTGTTGGAGTACGGTCGCCCAGATAAGCCTTGTGAATGGATGAAAGAGTAGTTGGTGTAGGTCGTACCAAAAGAGAGCAAAGTAGCGCCTAGCAGGAGAACGCATAGTAGAGGTATGCGCTTACTCAAGAGATTGTTTGTTTTGACCATAGACAACATACTTAGTTTCAACTTTTTGGTTAGTGTATATCTATCGACGGGATCGGTAGAATAGTCTTGTATCTTGTCCCCTTTGTACCTACGCTTAATGACTAAACCTTGGTTCAATTATTAAGTACCGCAAAGGTATGGTGTTTTTGTGAGATGTGCAAGGGGTCGGGGAGATTTTTTTGTGTGTGGGGCGGGGGGATTAATAATTGAGAAGCGATAATTAATAATTGGACAATTTGACAATTAACAATTAACAATTAACAATTAACGAACAGGGCGGATACAATCGAGCGT
>CAYNMA010000143.1:114-5577 GCA_964398075.1 uncultured Bacteroides sp.
CAACTCTGGGGACGTGGGCGCCCCCGCCCGCGGTAAAACAAACAACGATAACAACTCTGGGGACGTGGGCGCCCCCGCCCGCGGTAAAACAAACAACGATAACAACGAAAACAACCAACAAGGAGGCACACTATGACATTGAAAGAGAAAATCCTGCAGGCGAGTGACTACGGCAAGGACATCATCGTCCGACTCTATCCCGAGAGTGCCGACTGCTTCGGCACCAACCGCAAGTTCCGTATCCGAGAAGAGAAAACAGCCTCCACCTCACTCAAACTCGTCGAGAGCCAAAACGGCGTAACCTATTGGGCTGTAAACGATTGGGGCAGCGGCTCCGTCAAAGGACTCAACGCCATCGACCTCTACGCCCAGTTCTACAACATCACTTTCCCGCACGCCTGCCAACTGCTCGCCAACGAGTTAGGCATCGACACCTCACTCCAAAATGAGGTCAACCGCCCCTCCATCGAGCAACGCGTCCGGCGCCTCAACGAGACACCAGGCGCCTTCCAGTACCTCGAGAAAGACTTCTCCGACGACGAACTCTTCATCATGGGACCCTTCGTCACACGAAAAGTCATGGAGCAATACCATTGGATGTCACTTCGCGAATACGACATCATCAAGCAGGACAAGGTCACCGAGATTCACTCCAACGACAACTATCCCGTCTTCGCACGCGACTGTGGCGACTTCTACAAGGTCTACAAACCCTACGAGTTCGAGAAGCAGTACCGCTTCGTCTACATGCCCAAATACAAGGACAGCAGCGTCCACACCAAGGACTTCATCAACGGACTCCGAGAAATCGACCTCGCACTCAAAGAACTGCAATCCGCCAGTCAAGACGGCAGCGAAGTCATCGACACACACGAGAAGCGCCTCTCCGCCATCTTCATCTGTTCCGGCGAACGCGATGCCATGAACATCGCAGGAATGGGCTACCACCCCGTGTGGTTCAACTCCGAAACGGCGAACATCACCTACGAGCAGTACCACCTCCTCAAGACCAAGGCGCACGCCATCTACAACATCCCCGACATCGACGAGACAGGACTCCGACAGGGCGAACACCTCGCTCTCCAGTACATCGACCTGCGCACCATCGAACTGCCGCAGTGGCTGCGCGAACGACGAGACAACCGAGGACGACCACGGAAAGACCTACGCGACTTCGTCGAACTGCAGCCCCGCAAAGATGCCAAACGCGATTTCGACAACCTCGTCGCCGCCTCGCTCTCTGCCTGTTTTTGGGAGACCCAACGCATCGGCAAACGCGAAGTCATCAACATCCGTGTAACATCGCTGCTCTATTACCTCCGCTTGTCAGGCTTCCGCCGGTGGCAAGACCCCTACTCACAGCGGTGGTTCTATGTACATCTGCAGGGCTTCAAAGTCACCAAGTGCGAACTCAACGACATACGCGACTTCATACGAATGGAGATAAAACGCCGACACCTACCCATCGAAGTCCTCGAGTCCTTCATACTCAGCGGCAAGACCACACGCCCTGTCTTCGACAACCTCGAGAGCATCAACCTCGACTTCAAAGACAACTCCGATGCCAAAGTCCTACATTTCCAAAACGGCGACTTTAGTGTGGACAAAAACACCTTCAATAAAATCAGTACCCTCCAGTCCTACTATTGGGCAAACAAGGTCATCCCACACGCTATCCGTCGACTACCTTCGTGTTACGAGTACGACCCCGCCACAGGCAACATACGCTTCCTGCCGCACCCCTCAAAGGTCTACCGCTACCTCACCAACACCTGCCGCATCCATTGGCGCAACGAGTACGAGGACAAGGCAGCCGCCAATCCTATCGACGAACGACTCTACCGAGAGAAATATCGTTTCTCACTCTACGGCGACCGACTCACGCCCGAGCAGCAGGACGAGCAGGTCAAGCACCTACTCAACAAGATGTATGTCTACGGCTACCTCCTCTATGGCAAGAAGTCCGACAGCCACACCTTCGCCGTATGGGCTATGGAGAACCAAGACCTCGAAGTCAACTACTGCTCCGGCGGCTCAGGTAAGACCCTCTTCTATCGATGTCTCGAGAAGACAGGCTTCTTGAAGATCCTCACACTCGATGGACGAAACCCCATGCTCTTCAACAACAACCACTACATGGAGCGAGTCGACTACGATACCGACATCATCCATTTCGAGGACACCAACTTCGACTTCAAGTTCCAAGCCGTCTATGGTATCATCGACAGCGGCGTCACCGTCAATCGAAAGAACGAAGGCTCATTCGTCATCCCCTATCAGGCTGCGCCCAACCTTGTTATGTGCTCCAACTTCGCACCGCCTGATAACAACCCCTCCACACGACGACGAATCATACCCGTCATCTTCTCCGATTATTACCACTACAAGGTCGACAACGCCTATCACGAGACACGACAGGTCAAGGACGACTTTGGCACAGACCTCTTCAACCACGCCTATTCCGAGGACGACTACAACGCCGATTGCAATTTCATGATCGACTGCCTGCAACTGTTCCTCACCATGAAGAGTCTTAACCGTGTCTGCCAACCGCCCTTAGTCAACTTCGAGAAACGCATACACCATCAGTTGATTGGAGATGTCTTGCTCGAGTTCTTCGACGACTATTTCATCGACCAGGGCAACAGCGACCGACTCATCCCCAAGTTCGATGTCTACAATGCCCTCAAACGGTGGTCTGATGGACGCAACAATGGCATGACGATGAATCGATTCAAAAAGACCTTGATAGAGTATTGCAAGTATCGTAACTTCGAGTTCAATCCTGCGTCGCTGTGTACCGCAAACGACAATCGTATCATACGCTGTCGCAAGGAAGACGACCGCAAGGTAACCTGCGAGTACATCTGCGTACACATCCCAGGCAACAACATCCAACTCGACCCAACTATCTGATTGGGGACGCGGGCGCTTACGGGGTCCCCGCAAAGCCTGCTTTGTGGGGTGTCTGACTCGCCCGCGGAATTGTACGCAGTAGAGACGGTATTGCATACCGTCTCTCATATTCAACCAATCCAAGTCCCACAACGCAAGGAGGCTGTCTAACATTGCTAACTGTTAAACAGCCTCTTTTTTATTCCTAACATGGATAGATAAAACGCATAAACCCCAAACGCATAAACCCAAAACACCTAAACCCAAAACACCTAAACTCCTAAACCAAAATAAACCAATTAAACTTCTCCTAAACACCTAAACTCCTAAACTTCTAAACCCACTCAACAACGCATAAACCCAAAACACCTAAACTCCTAAACCAAAATAAACCAATTAAACTTCTCCTAAACTCCTAAACTCCTAAACTCCTAAACTCTCTCTCATAGAAACAACTTGTAATCTTGTAATCAAAATAAAATAATACTATCTAACTATCTAAATACCAGTAACATCTTCCGATTACAAAAATATCACAAAATATCACAAGTCTACAACTCAATCCAAGTAAATTCAACCAAACCAGCATTATCCCAAAACAATTATCTACTTTCGCATCTCAATCCGAAAAAACAACTCACAAAATGGAAACAAAGACATTAGCATTTGATGTTCGAGACATCGAACAATTCAAAGAGTTTTTCCCTGACTTCAAGTCAGGAAAGATGACAGGTCGTGAATTGGGCAGCAAGTTGCTTGAACTGCTTAAGAATCAGGCTTCAAACGCTGCAACCCCCTCAGTCCAAGACAATGAAGACGAATTCAAGCAGTTGCAACACGATTTTCAAGAACTTCAAGACCACTGCAACCAACTTGAAGAACAACTTGCAGAACAACTTGCTTCAACCTCTGAAACCCCAGTAAACAATGGTATTCAGCAAGAAATTCAAGACTCTATCCAAGTCAATAATGAACTTCAAGACAAGTTGCAGAACTTGCAGACTGATAATCAACAACTTCAAGAACAACTTCAAGACCTTCAAGGCAAAAATACAACGCTTGAATCTCGCTGCAAGGAGTTGAAGGCGCAGTTGAAGGAGGCTGCAAGTCATCAAGACTCATACACCTTCACACCCTACTTCAAGCAACTTGTTGAAGTCATTGCAGCCAAAATCAATGAAGTCTCTGCAACCAATTATTCACCCACCGATGTCATCATGCAGTCGCTCTTCGCCACTTACTTCAACAGCCACACCTCAATCCGCTACACCTACCCAATCACTCGTGCAGAGTTGCTCGCGTTGGCACAACAGTACTACCCAGAACTCAAAAACGAAAAAGAGTTATTTGACTTAATGATCTACAAGGTATGACCGCAAAAGAACAACTAATCATGGCTGCCATCAAGCCATTCCTGCCGCAAATCCGCCAGCAACTCACACCTGCCTTGCAGATGTTTCTTGAGTCGCGCTTAAAAGAGATTGACAAGCAAAAAACCATTGCCAACACCAAGCCCATCATGCTCATCTGTCCCGACACACAAGGCAACATCTACCTTTGCGACGCACTCATGAAAGGCGTCGAGATAGTCGGCATCACAAGCAAAGTATCGCTCGATGTATTAACCAACCAAATAATCGCAAACTTAGTATGAACACCGAAATCAACGACAACACCACCACAGGCACCTTCGAGGACTTCATGCAGATGGCTGACGAGCCCAACGAGATACCCATGGACGATATGCCTATGGACGAGCCACCCGTCGGCGATGAGATAGAAGACGAGCTCATCAACGAGATCAATCAACCCAAAGACCCTATGGGCATCACCGTCGAACCCGACGACGACAGCCTGCAAGCAAAGGACATCCTCGACGACGAAGCCTTCAAGTTCTCAGGCGAGATGCTCTCCTTCGGTATCGATGTCGGCGCTGCCTACCTCTTAGCATGGATTGCCCACCAGCCCTTAGAGACCTACCGACTGCCACCAAAAGACTTGAAGAAATTGGAGAAAGTCATCGCCAAATGTACACGCGACACCAAACTCATGCTATCCCCATGGCAAGGACTGTTTGTAGTGCTACTCGCCATCTACGGCATGAAGATTCCACAAGTCATCGAGGCACGACGAGAATGGGAAAACCAACAAAAGCAACTGAATGAGTATGATCGACAAGATAAAACAATTCCTGTTCGGGACAAGCCCTGTGGAGATACCGACACTGCGCCAAACGCTGACCAACCAACAACTCATGCAGCAGGAGGTCCTGAGGGAACAAGTGCAGTACACGAAAGCAACCACACGAACCAGTAAACTGATTGTCGTCCTCGGCACCAATGGCACAGGCAAAACAACCTTCATCAAACAAGTCTGTGCCGCCACACGACAACGCATCCTGATCATCACACCCGACGACACCGAGTACAACGAACTCGACGCCTACGGCAATCCACTCTATCCCATGAACGAACTGCGGACAAAACACGACTTTATGTTCGAGGGCGTATGTCGACATATCTTCGACCCTCAATGGACCACCCGTGTCCTGCACAACTTCAAATGCGG
>CAYNMA010000144.1:0-5559 GCA_964398075.1 uncultured Bacteroides sp.
ATGTTGGTGGTTGCACGTTGGTGATTTCATGTTGGGTAGTTAATTGTGGTTATTTAGTTGATTGATATATAAAAAGAGAGTCATTGCCTCAGCAATGGCTCTCTTTTTCTGTTTAGTAATCGATTTTCTACTTTATCGATCTTCTATTCTTTCGAGTTTTCTTTATCCAATCTGTTTCTTCGTTCTTTGTTTATTTGGGGCGGATGAAGATGTTGACTGGGGTGCCGGTGAAGGACCACCATTCACGCAGTTTGTTCTCTAAGAAGCGTCGGTATGGCTCTTTGACATACTGTGGGAGGTTAGCAAAGAAGACGAAAGTAGGAATCTGCGTGTTAGGCAGTTGGGTGACATACTTTATCTTAATATACTTACCCTTCGTTGCTGGTGGTGGGTAGTTCTCTATCAATGGCAAGAAGTTCTCGTTGAGTTTCGCAGTAGGTATCTTGCGTTGTTTGTTCTCATAGACAGCGACAGCGGTCTCTATCACTTTGTAGATACGTTGTTTGGTTAGCGCTGAGGCAAAGATGATAGGGAAGTCGGTAAACGGAGCCAGTCGCTCACGGATAGAGGCTTCAAAGCGTTTGATGTCGGCATTGGTTTTGCTCTCTACAAGGTCCCACTTATTGATACAAACGACGAGTCCTTTCTTGTTCTTCTGTATGATAGAGAAGATGTTAAGGTCTTGTCCTTCGACTCCTCGAGTGGCGTCGATCATAAGGATGCAGACATCGGAGTTCTCAATAGCACGGATACTTCGTACGACGGAGTAGTACTCGAGGTCCTCATTGACTTTGGCTTTCTTACGGATACCGGCGGTGTCGACAAGATAGAACTCTTTGCCGAACTTATTGTACCGTGTGTAGATAGAGTCTCGAGTAGTACCTGGGATGTCGGTTACGATAGTACGGTCTTCTCCCATGAGTGCATTGACAAGAGAGGACTTGCCTGCATTGGGTCGTCCTACGATAGCAAAACGAGGCAGGTGTTCATCGTGTTCTTCGGTAGCATCGGGATTGAAGCGTGACACTATCTCGTCGAGCAGTTCGCCTGTACCTAATCCGTTGATAGCAGAAAGGATGAAGGGTTCGCCTAATCCAAGTTTATAGAACTCGGAGGCAGCATACTGCATGTCGAAGGTATCGACTTTGTTAGCAGTGAGTACAACCGGTTTACCGGACTGTCGAAGGAGGTGCGCCACTTCCATATCGAAGTCGGTTACTCCTTGGTTGACATCTACTACAAAGAGGACTACATCGGCTTCGGAGATAGCGAGGTTGACTTGTCGCTGTATCTCACCTTCGAAGATATCATCGGAGTTAACTACCCATCCGCCCGTATCGATGACGGAAAATTCTTTGCCGTTCCATTCACTCTTACCGTATTGACGGTCACGAGTGGTACCGGCTTGTTCATTTACTATCGCCCGACGAGTTCGAGTCAAGCGATTGAATAAGGTCGATTTCCCTACATTGGGACGACCCACTATAGCCAAGATATTCGCCATATAAATTAACAATTAATAATTAACAATTAACATCATGTCCTATTGCAGGACTGATGTGTTCTTTCTCTTGTTTAGTTAGGCATTGCAGTTGCCGCAGTTACCGCAACCGCCATCATTGCAGTTACCTTCGCCGCAGTTGTTGCCACAGTTGCCTTCTTTGCAACCACCTTCTCCACAACCTTCGCCGCAGTTACCATGACAGCCACCGCAGTGGTGGTTCTTCTTGTCTCGGATGGCTTTGAGTTCGGCTTCGGAGGCATCTCGTATCTCCATGATCTTGCCCACGAAGTGCAGGTCCTCGCCTGCGAGAGGGTGGTTGAGGTCGATAGTGACCTTGTCGTCGTTAATCTCGATTACTTGAGCAAAGATTTTCTGTCCGTCGACGGTGAGCATAGGAATGATGTTGCCTACATATACTCGTTTGTCGTCGAACTTGCCATCTACCTCAAACATACTACGGTCGAGGGACATGACTCCTTGTTCGTCGTATTCTCCATAGGCATCGGCATGGTGAATACAGAAGTCGAAACTGTCGCCTACTTCTTTCCCGAGTAGCGATTGTTCGAACTTAGGGAGCATCATGTTCTCTCCGTGACAATAGGTTAACGGTTTGTCCTCTCCTGCATGTTCGAAGAGTACTTCTGTTCCTTCTTTTTCTCCCTCGATGTAGAGGTCGTAGGTCAAGGTGACCACTTTCTGATTTTCTATCATATTCGTTATTATTGTGATTATCTATTATTACCACCAGTTGACTCGTTGGTTGGTGCTTTCTGCCGAGGACTTATCGTATTTGAGGTCGGCAAGCATGCTTGCATTGACTCCGATGTGGAAGGTGTAGCTCTTGTACGGTCCAAAGGGTACGAAACTGGCAGTCATAGACCAGCAGTGCAGGTCTCGAGTGACATTGAAGTTGGTGTATGAGAACTTCTTTGCCTTAAAGTCGAAGGAGGTAGTGGCTGACACTTTCCATCCTTTGCCGAAGCCGATAGAGCCTTGAAAGGAGAGGTTGTGGGTCCATTGCATCTTGTAGTACATCTTGTCGTAGTCGAAGGTGGAACTCTCTCCGTATCGGACAGTATAGTTGATGGTTAGGCTCCAAGGAATGTCGGCTTTGATGTAACCGTCTTCGACTTCATCGGTTTGCTTGTTCTTATCCTTTTTCTTATCTTGATTGGGGTCGGTATTGTTGGCTGTTTGATCAGGGTTATTGGGGTCTTGTTCATCGCCTTTGGTCTTCTTTCCGAACCACTTTCGGAAGGTATCGTTATTGAACGTATAACTGAACGAGGTGCTTGTTCCTTTGAAGTGGGGGAAACGCCCATTGCTCCAATAGAACTTGTTTATTCGTACGGGCGTGCCTGAGGGGGTGAGTCCGTACATGTATGGGTCGAAGTCGCCTGAGAGGTTGAGGGTGTAGTTAAGCGGTAGTTTGATGCGTAGTTGCAGGTGGAAGTTGCTCAGCTTTAGAGAGTCGGCAAGGAAGTTATAACTACCCGAGAGAGAGAGGTTATCGATGAGGGATATTACCTTGTAGGGTTCTTTACCGGTAGTATCTTTATCGTTTCGCACTTTCATCTCGATGTTGTTGCCTAACGACCACCCAAGGCTACCGGAAGCGCCTTGGCTTGGTGTGCCATAGAGGGCGTTTTGGTATCGTGAGTAGTTGACTGTCTCCATGATTGTGTCTCCGGAGTTGCGGTCGACAACGGGCTTTTGGTAAGAGCCATAGTAGTTGTGGTTCAGTTTAGCACGGATGTTCTCACAGTCGGGGCTATAGGTGAAACTGAGGGTAGGCGTGAATACATGTCGGACTCGGTCGATCTTATCTCCGAAAAGTTTCCGTATAGGCGTATAGAACCCATAGAGTTTGGTAGACAGACTGAGAGAGGTGCTGAGGTCCCATACACGGTAGAAGCCGTTGGTGGTGTCTCGTTGTACACGGTTCTGTTCCTCGTCCCAAGTCTGATCGGTTCGCTGGAAGTACCATCGTTCGTTGTAGTTGATAGAGGGACTGATGGTCAAGTATTTGAATGCGACAAATGTAGCGGATACGGGTATGCTATGTTTGACACCGTTCTTCCAATCCCGAACGAAGTTAGAGTGGATGAAATCTTTCTCTTTGCAGTCGATACTATTCTTGATAGAAGCCGAGTAGCGGATGGATATCTTCTCGTACCATTTCTCTTTGCCGACGGGGTTCTTCCGCTTAAAGGGATAGACGGTGCTCATGTTGATAGAGATATCGGGCAGTGTAAGGCTGAGGGTAGAGTCTTTGGTTCGTTGGCTTACCAAGGCGCTCATGGATAGGCTCCAAGGGGAGTTAGGGAAGCGTTGCGTGTAACTGATAGAGGACGACTTGGTGTTCTCTGAGTTGGCAGCGGCATTGTAGTAACTGTTGATGTTGCTTCTGTTGTAACCGGATGTGGAGAAGTTGACGCTGGCAGAGAAGTTGCTATAGGGGTTGGCTTTGGAGTCTTGCGTATGGGTCCATTTGATGGACATATTGGTTGCTTTGGTGTAGTCGGGCATACCTTTTTCGCCAGTGACATCGTTACGGTAACTGAAGGTTAGGTTGCCGCTGAACTTGTACCGTTTGAGGTATTTGGATTGTGCGGTGACAGCCCATGTGCCTTTGGTGTAGATGTCGCCGGTGACTTGGAAGTCCATGTAGTCGTTGATGGCGAAATAGTATCCGATGCCTCTGAGGTAGAGTCCTCGTGTGTAGTCGTCACCGAAGCTTGGCATGATGAGTCCGGAGGAGTAGGTGTTGGTGAACGGGAAGAAGCCAAAGGGAATGGCAATGGGTAGTGGTACATCTCCGACGACGAGGTAGGCGGGTCCGGTGGCGATATAATCGCCTGGTTTGGCTTTTGCCTTGGAGAGCGCGAGATAGAAGTGTGGATGCTCGTGGTCGTTGCAGGTGGTGTATTTGGCATGTGCCATCATGAGTTCGTCGTCGGACACTTTCTTGGTCTCACCGGCAATGACATATCCTTCGCCTTGCTCGGTGACCACTTGCCGAATGAAGCCTTTGCGGGTCTTGAGGTTGTAGGTCATCTCTTTTGCTTCGAACTGGTCTTTGCCGTCCTTGAAGACAGGGAGTCCGTTCCAATCGCCGGAGGTGGTATCGAGTACCCCACGGGCGAAGATGAGTGAGCTGTCCATGCGTACTCGTATGTAGTTGGAAGTGAGTTCCATAGACTGATATTTGACATCGCTTGCGCCGTGTAGGAAGGCTGTACCGTTGGCGAGTAGGACGATGGAGTCGGACGCTTGGTAGTTGATGACGGATTCGATGGGGGACTGTTTCTTGGTAGGTTCGGTGTTTGTTGTGGTGTCTTGTGGGTTGGTGATGGTGTCTTGGAGGATGTTGATGGTGTCGGTGTTTATCGGTTCTTGTGCATTGGCGGGTAGGAAAAGGGATAGCACGAGCAAGAGGAGGCAGATAGGGAGGGTCTGTCTCTGGTGTATAGAACTGATATGTAGCGTGTTGCGTTGTATCACTATAGTTCGCTCGCGCGTACGCATAATGCAAGTTGCAAAGGTACGAAAGATTTCTGGGTTGAGCAAATGGGAAATTTATTGCTTGTGGGCAAGCGCATCAAAAAGTTATAAACGGACGATTTAAACGGACGGCTGCGGCGTATTGTCATGGATTGATCATAAAAAGACGATAGACCGCACTGCGTGCTAAAAGACACAGGATCGCTGCGCTGTCAGACTTTTTAATGAACGGCTGCGCCGTATTGTCGTGGATTGGTCATAAAAGGCGCTACGATTTGCAGAATTGTATTATTGCCATAAAACCGCGTGCGAGTCAGACACCCCACAAAGCAGGCTTTGCGGGGACCCCGTAAGCGCCCGCGTCCCCAGAGGATGGTCAATCGGGTCTTTCGACCCGAACGACACGAGGGTATTGATAATTAACAATTAACAATTAACAGCAGAGCGGACACAATCGAGCCTGACGGCTCGGACGACACGGGGGCGTGTCGTCTCCACAATCGCAGCATGCCAAAACGAGCCTGGCGGCTCGGACGACACGGGGGCGTGTC
>CAYNMA010000145.1:0-2351 GCA_964398075.1 uncultured Bacteroides sp.
TCATTAGGGATGTTCTAAAAATTCCACGTTTTATTTTTCATTCCGAATGGGATGTCTTGTCACTTTTTGAGCGCTTTGTGTTTTTTATTTGTATCTGATTGACTTTCATTCAGTCACAATGTCCACATTGCTCCTTCATTCAAGTCAACCATCTACTAAATAAAAAATCACAAATCATCTCAAAAGCAATTTTTAGAACATCCCATTACCAGATAGAAACACGGTTTTCAGGAGCAACATAGAGCGGAGACTCTTCTGTCACGTTCCATGCTTCGTACCAAGCGTTGATATGTGGAAGAGCACCGTTTACGCGCCAGCGGCCGAGCGAGTGAGGGTCGGACTTGGTGCGGGAGAGTATCTCTTCGGGGCGGATGTTGCCAGCCCATACATCGGCATAAGCGAGGAAGAAACGCTGTTCTGGCGTAAAGCCGTCGGCGGTCTTGAGTCGTTCGGACTCAGGTTTAGCGGCTTCGTTCTCTTTGAAGGCTTGGAAGGCGATCTGCAGTCCACCGTGGTCAGCGATGTTCTCGCCGAGCGTGAAGTATCCGTTGGCGTGAACGCCAGGTGCTACTTCGATGGCGTTGAAGTATTCTGCCATGACCTTGGTGCGTTCGTCGAAGCGTGCTTTGTCTTCGGCTGTCCACCAGTTAGCCATGTTACCATCTTTGTCGAACTGACAACCTTGGTCGTCGAAGCCGTGTGTCATCTCGTGTCCGATGACAACGCCGATGGCGCCATAGTTGAAGGCGTCGTCGGCCGACATATCGAAGAAGGGGTATTGTAGGATACCAGCAGGGAAGCATATCTCGTTGCTGGATGGGTTGTAGTAGGCATTGACTGTTTGTGGGGTCATGTGCCACTTGGCTTTATCGACAGGTTGTCCGAGTTCGGAGAGTGCATAGTCGTGAGCCCAGACAGCGACATCTTGTAGGTTGTCGAAGAGGCTGCGGCTGGCATCGATATTGAGTTTGGAGTAGTCACGCCACTTGTCGGGGTAGCCGATCTTGATGGTGATGGCATTGAGTTTCTCGATGGCTTTATCTTTCGTTTCGTTGGACATCCAGTCGAGTGCTTGAATGCGTTCGCCGAGTGCGTGTTGCAGGTTCTTTACGAGTGCGAGCATACGCTGTTTGTTCTCCTCTGGGAAGTATTTCTTGACATACATCTGTCCGACGGCTTCGCCGAGGCTGAGGTTGACGATACCGACGCTACGTTTCCATAGAGGGCTTGGCTCTTGGCGTCCTGAGAGGACGGTGCCGTAGAAAGCGAAGTGTTCGTTGTATATTTCGTTGCTGAGATAGGAGGCGTTGTCGTTGAGTACTTGCCAGATGAAGAGCGTCTTGATGTCCTCGAGCGGCTCTTCTGCCAATATCTTGGCGGCTTCTTGAAGGTGAGGTATCTGTCCGATAGAGAGGCTATCGATGCTGACGCCCATGGCGTTGAAGTAGACTGTCCAGTCAATTTGTGGCACAAGTTCTTGGAGTTGTGCGACGGTCATCTTGTTGTAGTTGGCCTGTACATCACGCAGTTGCACATTATCGTAGGCAGCAGCGGCGAGTCGTGTCTCGAGCCGCAGGACGGTAGCGGCACGGTCGGCAGCATCAGCGTATCCGAAGAGTGCGAACATGTTCTCGACATGCTTGGTGTAGGCGTTGCGTATATTGGTTGTTGTCTCGTCGTTATCGAGGTAGTATTCTTTTGAGCCGAGAGCGAAGCCGGATTGGTATTCGTTGAGGATATTCATGGACGAGTTGAGAGCATCGGCATCGACATACATTATCCATAGTGCATAGTCTAAGGACTTGCCGAGTGCTTCGCTCAGTTGGCTACGGTCGGAGATGGCGGCAATCTCGTTGATGAGCGGTTGCACGGGTGTGATGCCTTCTTGGTTACGGCGTGTGGTGTCCATCATGAGGTTGTAGAGGTCGCCAATCTTTTGCTCGACAGAGCCTTGTTTGTTCTTAGCAGCGGCGATGTCTTGTATGAGTCCGTTGACTTGTTCGAGGTTATTGAGTGCGAGTTTGTCGAAGGAGCCGAAACGGCTGTACTCGGCTGTTAGAGGGTTTTTCTGCATCCATCCGCCGCATGCGAACTGGTAGAAGTCGTTTTGTGCGATGGCGGTGGTATCGAGGTTGGTAGGGTCGATACCCGTTGTTTGTGTTTGTTTCTTACATCCTATAGCCATAAGTGTTAGGGCGATTAAAACAGTGATTTTAGTTTTCATACTATTGTTTTATTTGTTTGTTCTTTTTGTTAGAAGAGGGTGAGTTGCCCATCGGGGGAGATGTGGTCTCCGTTGTTGGTATTATCCGCAGGCGAGGCGCCTGCGTCCCCAGCAGGGTTGTCTCCAT
>CAYNMA010000145.1:2451-5554 GCA_964398075.1 uncultured Bacteroides sp.
CCCAGCAGGGTTGTCTCCATTGTTGGTATTATCCGCAGGCGAGGCGCCTGCGTCCTCAGTTTCGTTGGTTGGTGTTTCGAGGACGGGTGTTATATCGTCGACGGAGGCGATGGCGTTGGTGCTTACTCGTTTCCCTTTTGCTCGGGGGCTCTTGATGCCGATGAACTCTTCCATGGCGATGGTGAGGTCGGGTCGGTTGTCGTCCTCGAAGTGCACGAGGAAGGTAGCGTTAGCGGCATCGGAGAGGAGTATGATGCGTGACTCTTTATTGTCGCCGAGACAGTTCTGCGGTTTGCTATTGGCATCGAGTGTGAAGCGTTTGCCGTAGAAGTAATTCTGGTCGGCATCCCACAGGATGAGAGACCACACCTTGTCGGGGTTGAACTTCTCGATGCGCAGGATATTGTTATCGAAGTGCGCAGTGAGGTCGAAGGAGGTGGTATAATAGTCTCCGGTCTGTGTGATGACGAGTATCTGGTCGTCGCTTTGGAACTCTCCGAGGTAGGTGCCTTGCTTATCGTAGTTGATACGCAGGACATCGTTGTCGAACCAGACTTGCCGTCCGCCGAGGGTACTACCGCCGTGTTGTTTGAGTGTTATTCGTTGTATCTCGTACTTGGTGAGTAGGTTACCACGGCTGCTTCGTCCACGAACGGCTAACTCGCTGAGGTCTTTGAACACTTCTATTTTCTTGAGGTGTAGGGCGGACTTGAGTTGTATTCGTATGACTTCGGCTTCGCCGTTGGGGTTGGCGGTGAAGTATACGACTTTGGAGCCAGGTGTTCCCTGCGTGAGGTCGTACTCTTTGTCGCGTACGAGTCCGGTGGCGGCAAAGCGTTTCATATAATAGTATCCGGACTTGCCGTCACGGTAGACTACATTATATATAGTTCGAGCGTCTTGCTTGCGGAAGACGGCGATATGCAGGGTGTTGGTGCCGATGAACACTTTCTCGGCGACCTTGATGGTTTTATATTTACCATCTTTATAGAAGATGATGATATCGTCGATATTGGAGCAAGGGCAGAGGTACTCGTCGTGTTTGAGAGAGGTTCCGATGAAGCCGTCTTGTCGGTTGATATACAGTTTCTCGTTGGCTTCGACAACGGCATTGATATTGATGTTGGCGAAGTTGCGAACCTCGGTGAGTCGTGGATGGTTGGCACCATACTTCTGTTTGAGTGACTCGAACCACGTGATGGTGTATTCGGTGAGGTGTGCGAGGTTGTATTCGGTGTCTTTTATTTTCTTGGCGAGTTCCTTCAGGAGTTCGTCGGCTTTCTTTGCTTCGAAGCGTATGATACGTATCATTCGTATCTCGAGCAGTTTCTCGATGTCCTCTCGTTGTACCTCTCGCAGGAGTTTGGGTTTCCACGGGTCTAAGGCTTTGTCGACGAACTTGATGGCATTGTCTTTGGAGGTGGCTTTCTCGTAGTCTTCCTCTTTGTAGATGCCGTTCTCGATGAAGATCTTCTCGAGTGAGGTGTAGAAATATTGTTCTTCGAGTTCGTGTTTAGCAATCTCGAGTTCCCACTTGAGCAGTTCGCGCGTATGGTCGACAGACTTCTTGAGGAGTGTCGATACATTGGTGAAGATAGGGGTTTTATCTTCGATGACGCAGCAGTTGGGTGAGATACTGACCTCGCAGTCGGTGAAGGCGTAGAGGGCGTCGATGGTTTTGTCGGAGGAACTGCCTGGTTGGAGTTGTACAATGATCTCGGCATGTTCGGCGGTGGCGTCATCGACTTTCTTTATCTTGATCTTGCCTTTCTGGTTGGCTCGTATGATAGTCTCGATGATGCTTGAAGAGGTAGTGCCGAACGGTATCTCGGTGATGGTGAGGGTACGGTTGTCAGCAGAGCGTGTGATGCGTGATCGTATCTTGATGACCCCGCCTCGTTCTCCGTCGTTGTATCGGCTGACATCGATGGAGCCGCCGGTAGGGAAGTCGGGATAGAGTTGGAAGGGTTGGTCTTGTAGGTAGGCGAGTGCGGCGTCACATATCTCGTTGAAGTTATGTGGCAGTATCTTGGAGTTGAGTCCGACGGCGATACCTTCGACGCCTTGAGCGAGTAGGAGTGGGAACTTCACGGGTAGTGTGATAGGTTCTTTCTTACGTCCGTCGTAGGAGAGCATCCAGTGGGTGGTCTTTGCGTTGAAGACGGTTTCGAGAGCGAACTTACTGAGTCGTGCTTCGATATAACGAGGAGCGGCTGCGCCGTCGCCAGTGAGGATGTTACCCCAGTTACCTTGGCAGTCGATGAGTAGGTCTTTCTGTCCGAGTTGTACGAGGGCGTCACCGATGCTGGCGTCACCGTGAGGGTGGTATTGCATGGTCTGTCCGACGATGTTTGCCACTTTGTTGTATCGGCCATCGTCGATGCACTTCATGGCATGGAGGATACGCCTTTGCACGGGCTTGAGTCCGTCGTAGATATTCGGAACGGCTCGTTCGAGGATGACATAGGAGGCATAGTCGAGGAACCAGTCCTGATACATACCGGTGAGGTGGTACTTGATGCTGTCGTTGAAGTGGCTGAGCGAGACATTGGTGTGTGAGTCCTCCTCGGTGGGGATGTCTTGGTTGTCCTCATCGGTTTCGGAAGAGAGTGTGATGTTCTCGTCTTGCTCGTCTTGCTCGGGTTTGTTGTTGTCGTCTTGGTTCATTATCCGTCAAAAAAATATAAAAAATATTCCTCCATTAAAGTCCGTTAAAGGACCGTTAAAACTTTTATTGGAACAAATATTATCCAATATTATCCAAATATTCCTCGGATTGAGATATTATCAAATATTCCTCCATTAAAGTCCATTAAAGGACCGTTAAAACTTTTATTGGAACAAATATTATCCAATATTATCCAAATATTCCTCGGATTGAGATATTATCAAATATTCCTCCATTAAAGTCCATTAAAGGACCGTTAAAAACGTAGTTGTCGGCTCGTTATGTGACTTTGAGAGACGGTATGGAATACCGTCTCTACGGCGTAATTTCCCGCGGGCGAGGCGCCCGCGTCCCCAGCGTTGCATGGTCAAACGGGTCTTGCGACCCGAACGACACGGGGGAGGTTAATTAACAATTAACAATTAACAATTAACA
>CAYNMA010000146.1:0-5536 GCA_964398075.1 uncultured Bacteroides sp.
TATCCCTTCGATATCCCTTCGAGAAAGTTGCATCATTGTCTCGGGGATAGTTTGTGATATGTTTCTTTTAGAAATGATAGGAACGGTATTTAGATTTTGATGCTCTTATTTTAGGTGAAAAACACAGTTAAAGGAAGAGTTACGTCAAAAAAATGTGGTTTCCACAAAAATTTTACATAGAGAACGGGTTTAGCGTTTAGGACTGAGGGTTTAGAGCAGATGAGAGTTGTTAGTTGAGAGTAGTCAAACTAGAGAAACTAGAACTTCTAGAAGATCTAGAAAAACTAGAACTTCTAGATCCTCTAGAAGAACTATCCTCAAGAATTTTCTTTTTTTTCTTTTCTTTCTTTTATTTCTCGTGAGCGAAGCGAGCAGGAGTCTTTCTATTTCTCTGCCACGCAGTGGCAAGGAAAAAGACAATTACTCGCTCACAAGCACCCCGCAGACATCATACACTTGTCCATTGACCAAGATATAGACCACTCCATCGCGTAGAACCTTAGTAGCAGGAGATGGCACAGCAGTAGGGTAGGCAACGCCTTCTGGACGAGGTAGTCCCACGACCTTCACCTCGTTGGAGCAGCGTCCATCAGCGGTGGTAAGTTGATAATACAAGGTCGTATATCGCAGTGAGTCTGGTACACTGACCCAGTACTCGCAGAACGGTGCATTACTGTAGGAGGTGTTGTCCTTATTATATAAGGTGTCGTCGTCCTTCTCTAATGCAATAGGGAACCCATCGACCGCTACCACGGTCTCGGTGCGGTTGCCTTGCAGCAGGTACAACTCATGCAGGCACGCCCGTTTGTTGGTGCTGCCGCCCACGGAGATTAGTCGCACCGTATCCGTACCGGCAGGGAGGGTGATGGTATAATACTGCTCATCGCGCGACTTAGGGAGGGTGATGATGGTGTCAGCGGTGGTGTGGCTACCGAAGTATATATCAATCTCGCCGTTCGAGGCGGTCTGGTACATGTTTGCACGGAAACGCAGATACGTCTCTTCGTTGAGGTGGAGTCCGCTGAAGAGCAGTCCCCCATCGGTACTACCCGAACCTAAGGTGGTACCTGCCGTACCCGCATTATTCAGTTTGCCTATTGCGGCTACATGCGCCGTGGTGTCCACGCGCTTGGGCGTGATGGTGGGCATACAGATGACCGTATCGAAAGTGCCTGCCACCTCTCGGGTATAGACACTGAGCGTATAGTCGTTGTCGAAGTTAAGCCATTGTGCCGTGAAACCCTCTTCGGTGCGGTCGGTAGGCGTATAAGCCGCAAAGTTCGTATAGTCCTCTTTGGGTATATACCCGTGGGTGGTGCCGACGAGCGAGTCGAGGCAGACTGTCTGCCCCTGCTTCGCTCCCCATATATACTCCACCAGTTCGGGGTAGTCGATAAACGGGTTGCGGTTGCCTTGGATAGTACTGACGGCGTCCTGCCGGTCTATCTCCTTACGGCTGACGGGGTCGGCACGATGCCAGTCGAGCAGCACGCTGATGAGCCACGGACGAAAGACAAGGTAGGTGGAGTCGGTCAGATAGCGTTGATACTCCGTGTTATTGGCACCCCATGGGAGGTCAGCGTAGGCGGTGACGGCATAGAAATAGGTGCGGGCAAAGTCGCCACGATACTCCTCGGCAGGCTCGAAGCATATCCAATCATATTGCGACGAGGTGGAACGGTCCATGCGGAACGAACCGTTGTCGAACTTATCGCCTTTTGTCACATGTCCAGGAGGGTAGTTGTTCTTCTGCCCATTGGCTTGCGCATCGGCGGGATTGAGGATGAACAGGTCACGATAGGCACGCTTCGACGAGGCGGTGTCGCTCTGTGTCCAACCCCACCACGACTTAGGTATACAGTGCTCTATCTGTATACCGCCAGCCGAACCACCATCGCAAGGGAAGTAACGGAGGGTGTTGGAGTACATGTCCCATATCGAACCATCAGCGCGTTGGTCTGTGCTGGGGAAATAGTTCCACGAGGCAGGGTAGTAGATGCCTTCGGGATAGGTATACCCTTGTGTGCCGTACGACACACGGGTGCCACCGCTGCACAGCGTAGTGAGCGTGGCTTTGAGCGCCGAGTCAGCGAGGTTCTCTATCGGTGCATAATAGGCAGCGGGCAACTCGGCAGCGGTGAGTAGTGAGACCGTGCTACCGATTGTCAACAGGAGAACCATTATGCGCTTGGCGTTCATCGCTTGGGCAGGATCATGAGGATGAAGTTCATCACGACATAGACCACTATACTCGCTGCCGAACCGAGGAAGACCAAGTGCGGTTGGCGTAGTACGGCTGCCGTCACCGTAGCGGCTATTACCAATACGGCTGCGATGATGAGGAAAGTATAGGGCACACTGTTCTCTTTCCACTGAAGCGAGTGGAACTTAAACGAGAAGAACGGCACTTCCGCCAGCAGTAGGTAACAACTGAAGAGGCTGAAGCAAAGCAAGATGATGGCCACAACGAGTGCATGCTGTCCGTTGACCAACTCAGGCAGGCAGCATATCGAGCACCAGAAGATGGCATTGCCTGGCGTGGCGAGACCGATGAAGCCGGCACGCTGACGGTCGTCGATATTGAACTTCGCCAGTCGCAGTGCCGAGAATGCTGCCATCAAGAGGGCTATCACGCTCCATGCACCAAGGACGGGCTGGAGATAGTAATAGAGCATCAGTGCCGGTGCAAGACCGAAGGTGATGTCGTCGGCAAGCGAGTCGAGTTGCAGGCCCAGCGGACCCGATACATGGAGCAACCTTGCCACCATGCCGTCGAATAGGTCGAAGACAGCACCAAGGAGGATGCAGACAAAAGCATAGACAAACAGTTGCTCCGTGGCGAGCAGGATAGCCGTGGCACCACACAAGAGGTTGCAACAGGTAAGGGTATTGGGGATGTGTTTCTTGATTGACATATTATTAGAGAGGTATTTATTCGTAGTTACTTAGTCTTTATTTCTTTCCATAGTTTTCGTCGAGTTGGCGGTAGGCAAGGGCTGTGACGAGGAGGGTGGCAGCGCTGCAAGCCATCACCATCCAGAAGAAGCCTTGGTAGCCTATAGCCATCTCTATCTTACCTGCCACGAACCCAGGCAACATCATACTGAGTGCCATGAAAGCCGTGCAGATAGCGTAGTGGGAGGTCTTGAACTCGCCTTCCGAGAAGTACATCATATACATCATATAGGCAGTGAAGCCGAATCCGTAACCAAACTGCTCGATCGAGATAGCCAATCCGATGAGAATGGCGTTGGTAGGCAGACACGCACTGAGGTAGACGAAAGTCAGGCAGGGCAGCGTCATGCATGCTGCCATAATCCATAGCGATCGTTTGAGCCCTTGGCGAGAGATATAGATACCACCAATGATACCTCCCAGAAGGAGGAAGATAACACCGATGGTGCCGTAGAGCAGACCCACCATGCTGGTGTCGAGACCCATTCCGCCACCAATGAACTGCCCTGCGGCATTGATTGTCACCTCACGAGAGTCGACAAGGAAAGGCTGGCATAGTTTGATGAGGAACCCTTCGGGCAGGCGGTAGAGCAGCATGAAGAGGATAGCGAGCCACACGCCTTTCTTCGTGAAGAACGTACCGAAAGAGGCGCCCAACTCACGGAAAGCACTCTTGCTATCGGTCAGTTTGCGCGGCACATCGGCTGCGGCTTTCGGCAGGAAGAAGATATGATAGAGCGTGATGAGGAACATCACCACAGCGGTGACGCCTAAGGTTATCTGCCACGAGAGAGGAATGTCCTTGGTATTGGTCTCCACGATACCGGCGATAAGCACTAGCACACCTTGTCCGAAGACCGAGGCGATGCGGTAGAAGGTCGAACGGATACCGATGAACTGCGCCTGACTACTCTGACTATGCGCCAGCATATAGAACCCGTCAGCGGCAATGTCGTGGGTAGCAGAGGCAAAAGCAGCAAGGATGAAGAGTACGAGTGTGAGCCAGAATACACTGACGGAGGTGGCTTTGGCGGTGATAGTAGCCGCGTCGGGATGAGGCAGCGTGAGGGTGAGTAGGATGCAGAGTGCTGTGAGCAGCGCCTGCATCGTGATGATCCACCAACGCTTCGTCTTGACCACATCCACTATCGGACTCCACAGACCTTTGAGAAACCAAGGGAAGTAGAGAAGGGTAGTGAAGAACGCCAGTTGGTCGTTGGGAACACCCATCTTGGCAAAGAGCATCACGGAGATATTGTTGACAAGGAAGTAAGGCACGCCCTCAGCGAAATAGAGCGTCGGTACCCAAAACCAAGGGCTGTTGCTTATCGTGTCTTGATGTGTTCTCCTATTATGTTGCATCGACTCTTATATTATGTTGCATCGACTCTTATGTCGTATTATATCGACTCTTATGTTGTATTACATCAACTCTTGTTCTATGCGTTACTCGCTGCGTTACATTGCGCAAAGGTAGGAAATGTTTTTTGGTTGTGCAAGAGGTGGCAATTAGGTAGGGTCTTATATGTCTTATGAGACGTATAATGCTCATAAGCCTTATCGAACGAATAGGGTCTAAGTAGAAAAAGTTGAGAAAAAAGTTGCGATATATTTGGTGGGTAAATAAAATTGCCGTACCTTTGCAGTCGCTTTTCGAAAGAGAGCATCGGGATATAGTTCAGTCCGGTTAGAATGCCTGCTTTGGGAGCAGGAGGTCGTGAGTTCGAATCTCGCTATCCCGACCGAAAGAAAGGTAATACTTTCAAAATCAACAAATTGCTTCAATCTCTATACGGGTTGAAGCAATTTAATTTTTAAGAGTCGGAAAATTAGACCAGAAATTGACCAAAATCTGACCAGTATCTGACCAAAAATTGACCACTCCCGACCTTCAACCTGTCAGTTTTTTTAAGGCGCAAAGACTTAAAAAAAATGTCAGTATTAAAAATTTCTTCTCAACCACTTCAATGTGGTGGCACAGAGTCCCAACCTACAGGTGGGCAATCGTTGCAAAAGCAATCTTATCGTGGTAGCACAGTGACGCAGTCGGTGGGAGTGCAATCGTGTGTGCAGTTTTACCCTGCTGTTCTCAAATTTAGTCCGAGTCAATCGCTGGGTTGGCATATCGAGTATTATGCTGGTTCTTGTAATAATTCTCGTGAGGGGGCTGGTAATGGTGTTAGTAATGGTGCTAAGTTGGTGCGGTATCGGGTGCGTTTGAACCTTATTAAACGGCGGTACCGTTTGATGTCGGAGTTCTATGAGTATGCCCATGCGCTCGTTGCTGAAATTAACTCGGCACTCAAACAGGGATGGATTCCCAATCATGATGATGTTAGTTCATTAAAAGGTACTTCATTGAAAAGTGCAGAGGTTGGTAGCGTACCGAAGTCGCTGATGACGATGTCTGCGCGTTATGCGCCGACTGAGAATGTCCCCACTGAGAATGTCCCCACTGAGGGACAGACAAGTACGCACGTTTATGTGAGCATGATAAATGAACTGCAGAAAGAGGTGTCGGTACTCAAAGAGATTATTGCTCATTCGTCGGCTATGACGCCTGTGGTTGTTGCTGAACAGG
>CAYNMA010000147.1:0-5476 GCA_964398075.1 uncultured Bacteroides sp.
TCTACTAAATAAAAATCCACAAATCATCTCAAAAGCAATTTTTAGAACATCCCTTCAATTTTTCTTGCACGCAGTGCAAAGGGAACTCAAAGAGCAAACAATCTCTTTATTTCTTTCCTTTCTTATATTCTCTGCCACGAAGTGGCAAGGAGATAAAAACACGCAGTGACAAGGAAAAGAAAAAAACTCCTACCACAAGCCCCTGAAAAATGGCAAAACTAACCCCACAAAAACCATCTTGCGACATTTTGCAAGCAAAAAAGCATTTTTTATGTCCAAATGTTTGGTCATACAAAAAACTTGTTCTACCTTTGCACCGATTTTCGCTTGTCGGGATAATTATACCCTCTTGGCAAGCGGATAACACCATGAAATCCACACATAACAACATTACCATAAGCCGCTATGATTACCATAGTACGGCTATGTATGAAAAGGAACTAAGTTTATATTGAGATAATAAATTGTTGTTTTATGAAGAAAGTATTTACACTACTCACGCTTTGTGCTTTGAGCCTTAGTCTGTTTGCGCAGAGCAAGAAGATTAGTGGCATTGTCGTAGACGAAGGAGGCGAGCCTGTTATTGGTGCCAGCGTCTTGGTGACGGGCACATCGACGGGTACTATCTCCGATTATGATGGAAACTTCGAATTGACAGTACCAGAATCTGCGAAGACTCTTACTGTTTCTTACATGGGTATGCAGACCCAGGAAGTGGCTATCAAGTCGAACATGCGTATCGTCATGCACGAGTCGACCGAGGTACTACAAGAGGTCATTGCCGTGGCTTATGGTAATGCACCGAAAGGTAGTTTCGCTGGTTCGGCACAAGCCGTTAATGCAGAGAACATCGAGAAGAAAAACCCTTCTGAGATATCAAAAGCCTTGGCAGGTGAGGTGGCCGGTGTGCAAGTGATCAACACCTCCGGTCAACCTGGTACCAATGCCACGATTCGTATCCGTGGTTTGGGTTCTATCAACGCTAGTTCCACTCCTCTATATGTAGTAGACGGTGTACCTTACGATGGCGACATCTCGGCTATCGACCCAGGTGATATTGCATCGACCACAATCTTGAAGGATGCTACTGCAACCTCGTTGTACGGTTCACGTGGTGCCAACGGTGTGGTACTTATCACAACAAAGAAAGGTACCTCGGGCGAAGAAGCCAAGATTGATGTGGATGTGAAGTATGGTGCCAACATGCGTCTGTTGCCATTGTATGATGTCATCACCAGCCCAGAGGAATATATGGTATTGGGTTGGACCGGTCTGTATAACTCCAACCGTGCTAATGGCGGTAACGAGGCAGGTGCTGTTAAGTATGCCAACAACAACATAGTAGGTGAAAGTGGTATACCTTCTTACTATAACCTTTGGTCGTTAGACGGTTCGTCGAATCCTGCCAAAGGTAACACCCTTATCAATCCTTATGCCGGTGACGGTTCGGTTAATCCTTCGTTCAACTCCGAGTTACAGCGCCGTGCTGGTTACTCTAACTTAGAGTCGTGGGAAGATGCTATCTTCCGTATCGGTCAGAAAGCCGAAGCCACAGTAAAGATCCGTGGTGGTAATGAGAAAACCACTTACTATACATCGTTTGGTTACCTCAAAGACGAAGGTTACTACCAGTCGTCCGACTACAGTCGTTTCTCTGTTCGTTCGAACATCGAGCACGAAGCAAAGAAATGGCTCAAAGGTAAACTGAACATCGCTTATGCTTATTCCGAGATGAACAATCCTACGCAGGATTCATCCTCTTCGGGTGGTGGCGTGGTAATGAACAACGGTTTCTACTATGTCAATGTTGTACCTCCTATCTACCCTGTTTATCTGCGTAACTCAGATGGTTCATTGGCAACCAGCCCTTATCACTCAGGCTATGCGTACGACTATGCAACGGCTGTTGACGGTACCTCTACGGAGCGTTCCTTCGGTTTGGGTATCAACCCTGCTGGTGCACTGCGTCTCGATAAGGACCAGACAAAACAACACCAAGTATCTACCACCGGTTCGTTGGAGTTCAAACTCTATAAAGGACTTAAGTTCACCGTCAATGTAGGTGCACAGTACTTAGGTTCTCGTTCGAGCGAACTGACCAATAAGTACTATGGCGACGGTGCTGGTATGGGATATATCTCTACCACACAATATAACTACTTGAGCGTTACAGCCAACGAGTTGTTGGAATATAACAACACCTTCGGCGAGCACTCTATCCGTGCCTTGGCTGGTCACGAGACCAACTATTACACCGTCAACTACCTCTATGGCGCACAGAAAGGTATTGCCGACAATAATGTAGCCGAACTGAACAACGCTATCATCATGAACGGCATCTCGGGTGGCTCAGAGTCACAGACTCTCGAGAGTTATCTTGCCACCGTAAGTTATGGTTACGACGAGCGTTACTTGATTACCGCTAACTACCGTGCCGATGGTTCGAGTAAGTTTGCGAAAGGACACCGTTGGGGTCACTTCGGATCAGTAGGTGCTGCATGGAACTTCACCAACGAGTCATTCCTGCAAGATGTAGACGCTCTCAAGAATGGTAAGTTGCGTTTGAGTTGGGGTGTTCTCGGTAACCAAGAGATTGGTAGTTACCTCTATAGCGACCACTACTCGATCATCAATGTGAACGGGACAACCGGTTACTTGTGGGGCTTCCGTGGTACATCCGACCTTACATGGGAACGCGCACAGATGGTGGATGTAGGTCTCGAGTTCGATATCTCGAAGTACTTGACTGCTGAAATCGACTATTTCTATAAGAAAACCGATAACATGATCTTCAGCCGTTATGTGGCTACCTCACAAGGTTATGCGGGTTACTACACCAACGATGCTAAGATGGCCAACCAAGGTATTGAGTTCCAGTTCAATGTACATGCCGTAGACACTCGTAACGTGAAGTTAGACATCCGTCTCAATGGTTCACACTATAAGAACGAGATGTTGGAGATGCCTGTCGATAAGGTTCTTGCCGACGGCACTGAACAACGTATGGTTATGAGTAGCGGTATGAGTGTGGGACACTCTCTATACGACTGGTACTTGCCTCACTATGCAGGTATCGACGACAATGGTAATGCCCTCTATGATGTCTACTACGATGCAAGCAAGGGCGAATTCGACCCAACGTCTTCCGACTTCCAAGAGGCTACTATCGCTACCGGTGCTAACTACATCTCATCGCTGCACGAGTACCAACTCAAGAACCCAGATGCCGATATCCGCAAGACTACTGTCAGCGGCACGGATGCTGTATATGCTACAAGCCTCTATGTTACCGACAAAAAAGGTAAGATCAAATCAGGTATACCTGACTTGAGCGGTGGTTTTGGCTTTGACCTCGAGGTTTATGGCGTAACACTGTCGGCTTCTTGCTCCTATGGTATAGGCGGTTGGGGTTACGATAATGTATACCAGACCTTGATGACGCCAGACCAAGTAGGTAAGACCAACTGGCACGTTGATATGCGTGATGCATGGACCGAGTGGGGCGGTGGTAAGTATCCTAAGTTGGACAACAACAACGATACGTATGCAGCCATGTCGTCCGACCGTTTCCTCACAAGCAACTCCTATCTCTCGCTCAACAATGTCAGCCTCGGATATCGCTTCCCGAAGAAATTGATTGAGAAGATCAAACTCGAGAGTCTGCAACTGTGGGTAGCAGGTGATAACCTCTGCATCGCTTCTGCACGACATGGTTACAACCCAATGGTTAGTGCCGACGGTTCGTCAAGCACACACCAATACACACCACTCTCTACCATCATGGGAGGTATCCGTTTGACATTCTAAGTAGTTTAAGAACCTATAAATAACAAGATAATATGAAACTGAAAAATATAGTATATACCGTTGGATGTGTATTTCTGTTGGCATCTTGCTCCGATAGTTTCTTGAATAAAGAGCCTCAGAATGGTACACTGTTGGAAGACCAATACATGAACCTCGATGATGGTCTTTCGGGTAGTGCTCGTGCTATATACTCGCTCTTATATGAGTATGGCGGACACGATAGTTTCGGTCAGCGTTCACTCGATATGTACGGTGACTTCACCAGTGGTGATATGGCAATGAGTACGCAGTACTATGGCTGGTTCTCCACCGACGACCAAGGTCTGGCTTATGCCTATCGCGCTGCCGATATATGGTACTACTACTATCGTATCATCCGTCTAAGTAACCTCGTTATCAACGCTATCGAGAAAACCGAAGCCGACTCCGAAGTAGAAGGCAAGGCTCCGTCGCTCCCTGTGGAGAGTGGTAGCAATGTGACCAATGGTTTCTATTACGGTCAGGTGTTAGCGCTCCGCGGTTGGGCGTATGCCGGTTTGATGCGTTACTTCGTTAAGCCTGCCGACCTCATCACCGATCTGGAAAACGAACCGACAGTACCTATCTACACAGAGGTTGAGACAGCCAATGTCGATATCTTGGGTGCACCGCGTGCCTCAGCTCGCGAGTTGTTCGACCGTATCGAAAGCGACCTCACCTTAGGTGTCGAGTACCTCGATGCTTATCAAAAAGCAGGTGCAGCCCGTGAGTCGAAACTCGAGATGAATGCAGATGTAGCACGCGCTACTTTGGCTTATGCCTATATCAACATGGGCGATACCGCTTCCTATCGTAAGGCTCTCGCTGTGGCTAAGAAAGTCATCGACGATAACAACTTCACCATCCTACCTAACTCGAAACTGCTCACCACAGGCTTCGCCGATGTGTCGGAAGACTCATGGATGTGGGGACAAGATGTGACCGTAGAGACCAGTACGGCTCTTGGTTCGTTCTTCGGACAAGTTGACCTGCACACCTATTCGTATGCTGCAGCAGGTGATGTCAAAGGTATCGACGATGGACTGTATGCTCAGATCGAGGCTATGGGTTGGGACGGTCGTGTCAATTGGTTCAACAAGAACAAGAAGTATGCTCCAGAGGGCAAGTTCTACAATGTATCGACCAAAGACACCTACGACCTCAACGATGTAGACCGTAACTGGCTTAACGATAATGTCTTCATGCGTATTGAGTCGGTATACCTCATCGCTGCCGAGGCTGCCTTGAAGCAGACTACTCCCGACCTTGCCGCATCACTCAATTATTTGGACGCTATCATGTCGCAGCGTCTTATCGATGAGAACGATGCCGATGTAAAGACACTCTATAACGACTATAAGGCTACGCTCACCACAGCCGACGCTTTGCTCGATGCTATCATCTACAACTGGCGTGTGGAGATGTGGGGCGAGGGTTATGGTATGCAGACCGTTCGTCGTCTGACCCATACACAGACCTTAGGTAACAACCACTTTGGTTCTCGTAAGGGTGCTACGGTCGACTACACCACCAACCAATTCACATGGCGCATTCCTTCATCGGAGACTCGTTATAACCCATACATTGCCGACGATGAGTTGACAGAAGCAACAGAATAATATAAATTACATACTAACCAATAATTATTTAG
>CAYNMA010000148.1:0-2630 GCA_964398075.1 uncultured Bacteroides sp.
GGAAATGCCGGAGATCAGACCGGAAAAGAGTTAAATATAAAAGAATGGTACAATCGCCCTTGGGATGCCGTAATCAGATATAAAGATTCGGAGATATCAAGTAAAGCAGTAAAGATTGCAAAGACTTTAACAGAATCTAATTTAGTTGGTTATAGTCAAGCAGATAGAAATAGCTTATACAACGTATTAAAAAAATATAATTTTGATATTACAAGATATATCGCATCTGGTGTAAAGACAAATTGTGACTGCTCATCGTTTGTATATGCTTGCTTTGCTTGCGTCCTTCCTAGATTAAGAAATGATAATAACGCACCTACTACTCATACATTTATTGATTTTTTTGATAATTATGAATTCAGCGTATTTACAAATGAAAATTATACTAGATCATCGAAAAATCTTTTAAACGGTGATATTCTTTTATCCATTGGTAAACATACGGCTATAGTTTACGATGATTCTACGACCACCACCCACTATTCTGATAGTGTAGAAAATGCCTTAGCCGTGATTGCAAGTGAAGTATTAAAAGGCACGTTCGGAAATGGGGAAAAACGAAAAGAAAATATTTATAAAGCAGTACAACAAAAAGTCAATAAATTATTATCATAATAAAAAGGAACCTAACTCAGGTTCCTTTTATTCTAGTCTTCAAAATTTGAAAAGCATTCAGCTTTATATTTACACCATAAACATACATGTTTACACTGTCTTAATATGAATTTGATATATTGACGTTTGAACCATTTTTCAATTTATTCATTATTTCATATCCTTTCCGCACCATATTAAATAATTTCTAACAATTTCCCCTATCTCATTATCTTGGTAAAAAATTTTATCCATTACAAAAAACATAGCAATCTTTTTTTCTATTGGTGTTGTTGGTTTTGTGATTTTTCTTTTATAGTTTGGTCTTGGGTTAAAATCTGGCGTGTAAATTAAATCATCATCAGTTTTTTTTAGATCGCTAGTTTTTCTATGTATAAAAGTGAAAATAATATCATCATGCTGTATTATTTCACATTGGAGCATATCGCCATTAAATAATATGAAATAAGTAAAAAGAATTTCACACGGCTTATATTTAACCGGACAGTGTGGGTAAATATCAATTTCCCAACTTCCACCAGTTATCATAGATAATTTCGGATTATCAAATGCGAAATATAAATCACTGGCTTTTCCTGACTTATTAGATGTATTGCAATATTCCACAGCAACCAACAATTCAGAATCACCATATTTATATACATCAATATCACCTTGTTTCATCTCTTTAATATGTGATAATCCCATTTCGGCAAAATACGGACAATATCTGTTTACGGTATTTCCAAGCATAAATATTTTTACGTTCGTTCTATGTCGTACAATGGTACTGATTACGTTCATAAATAACACAAATTCATCTGGTAGATATGCCGAACGTGTTAAAAATTCGTCAAAACATATTGTAGTGATGTTAGGATAACTTGTACTTTTATCATGTTCCATTGCAGATATCGAAAATCCAAAACAAAACGGTGTTTCATCCGTTTCACGTTTTCCAGATTCATCATATCGGCATAAAAACCATCTGGAACCGTAATAGTAAACATCTGTCCATTCTCCTGATGTAATTTTATTTATTTCACCGTTCGACACTAACGAATTAAACATTACTGTTCCTCGTTTTCCGATGAAATCATCTGACCACCGTCTAACTATGGCGGTTTGTTCTCTGCTTTTAGCATATTTCTCTATTGCATATTTCAAAACTGCATAAGTTTTTCCGTTTGAACGCTCACCAATAATAATATTGTATTGAGCGTTTTTAGATAATATATTTTTTAAAGAATAAAATTTTTGTTTTCCTATCATAATTTTCTCCTATCCTTCATATTGAACATTAAATATATAATCAGCATATTCTTGACTTATGGACAAAGAATAATCTGATTGTGATAAATGGACTCCTGACATTTCGTAATAATATTGTTCATTTCCAAAATAATCAATCACTTTTCCGCTTCGTTCCTCATCTATATAAGTGTGGGTATTTTTTCCGGTATATTCTGGCGGTACATATAAGTTATTGGTGAATTTTTCAAAAGGTGAGTTGATTTCATTTCCTTCCAGATCATAGCCCCAACCGTCGCATATATAAGGTGCACATATTTTTTTATTTAATCCTGAAACTGTGATACTGATGCCGTTTTGCTTTTTATTGTATGCTTCCGTCATATATCGTTTAGCACCTAGCGTTTTAAATCTTTTATATGTGCCTTCATAATCCCATACACCTAACCATTTTTCCACACCGTCCACTGTCTGGGGGTGTATCAATTCAGGCGATAACTTGTGGTATTCCATAGCTTTTAATAAACGTCTTTTTATCATCTCATTATATTGATTGATATATTCAAGATGTTTTTCACGATTTAACGTCTTTATTGAATCTGTATCACTATACACATAGTCATCACCAAATTCTAATATACCAGTAAACAAGTTGCGTCTGGCGTATGCCGTGACCCACACGCCCCACGGATAGAATAAAAAACGTGAACGGCTATTATTATATTTTTGAATTACCTCGTTATAATCTGGTGGCATGGTTACCCACTCATCAGAATATATTATAT
>CAYNMA010000148.1:2730-5435 GCA_964398075.1 uncultured Bacteroides sp.
AACAGACAACAATATAATTTCAAATTTTTGTTAAAATCATCACGTGATTTAATATCCACTAATTCAGATTTTGACATTGGGAAATATTCAGAAATCATAACAGTAGGATAGCTACTTGTAAAATCATCACTGGACACATTTTCAAGCGTTTTGCCCGAGTAAAAAGGGTTAGCGTGAGTAAATCCACCTTGAAATGCCCGTTTCAACTGCTTATATTCTTCCATATCTAGTGTTAAACCTTGCATGATTTCCATATATCGTAAATATTTATAAGATTTTTTCCCTTTTTCCGTCTTTTCATAAAAACAAGATTTCCGGCAGTAGTTACGAACATATCCGGTTTTTGTCAACGGAATTTTCGTTATATTTCCATTCCGTTCAATTTCTTCATAAATATATGCCATGACGATTTTAACATCGTTTACACAATATGAGATTTCTTTTTCAGTTAAGGGTGTTTTTTCATGCCTGATTTTGCGGTAATCTAATTCACCAACTAATTTTTTTATGTTAAAAGTGTTTAGATGTTCGGCTACTTTTTCCAATGAATAACCGGAAAGAATGTAACTACAACGAAATTCTATCCCTAATGAACATAAGGCGTATATAGGTTTTCTAATATCCAACGAAAAAACTTTATCCCATTCTAAATGTTTTCTCAAAAATTGAAATTCATATGATAAATTATGTATATAACATATCAGTATTTTTTCACTAAATAAATTTAAGTGGTCGGATATTATTTGCAACATATTTGTAAATTCGCTCCACGTTCTTCCGACTATAACACAACCATTTATACCGAATGTCCACTCATACATGATAGCCACTTTCTCACCTTTATCATTTAAAAATGAACTTGTTTCTATATCAAACGAACACGGAATATTATAATAAGTTGCTCCACGTGATTTTTTTACTAAATCTTTTTCCGATACCACATTATTTAATATATCACCAATATTATCTGAATTATAAATTGCTTCCGAGGTTAAAAAGGCTTGAAAATTCATCTATGCTTATTTCCCCCATTTCTTCCTCATATATATTATTCAGTTTTTTCTCCATGTCAGATATCATTTTTTCAATGTCTTCTGGATGGTCATTTCGTGTAATTTCCGATAACGTCCGATATTTAAATGCTTTATTGGCAATTTCAGGGTTTCGTTTTTTTAGTTCTTCGTATACTCGGAATACTCTGTTGTATTGTTCTTTGCTTATATTTACACCTTCTTTTTTCAAATTAGATATAACAGTGTTCCTAACCTCTTTAGCTCCGGTTACTGTGCTTGTTTTTTGTCCAAAAAAATTTTTTAAACGCATAAATTCACTTTTTAATTCATTTAGATTTTTACCTTTTACACTAAATTTCCCACCAGAATCTTTTATAGCTTCATAAGATGGTGAATATATCTCAGATTTCTCTAAACGCTTTAAACGCTTGTTTCCGGCAGACACTAAACGTGTTGTTAACTGCTTTAATGTTCTTTCATTTAATTGATTAAAGTCATCAATCGAAAGATCTAATATTTCTTCAACTGATTTTCCGGACACGACAGAAGGTTTTTTATATTTCTTCACACTCTTCACCATCCTTCACATTATTTTCCTCAAATTCTTCATCGCTAGTAGGAAAAAAAGACTCCCACGGTGTACCAAGGTACAATTCATGTAATGTCATGCCTTTAATTAAGTACCACGACAAAAAACGGCAGTTATCATTTCTACCATTTTCAAATGCCGACACATTTTCTAAAGAATATCCGGTATCATGTGCCACATCTAATTGATAATATCCGTGTTCTGTTCGCCATTTTTTACAATTAGCTCCCAAAATTTTTATCATATATTATTCACCTATAACCTTTCTTGCAAATATGGCAACCCATGCCCCACTACTTAAGAATATGCTTAAATATATTGGTAATGATATGGTGGAGCGGTCTAGATCGACTGCTAGACATAATATAAATACGAAAAGTGCTAAATATACAGACATCTTTAAAAGAATTTTCATTTTTATTATTCCTTTCTAAAATGTTAAGGGGCTATATAGCCCCTTAATTACTCAAAGTCATCCATTGAATGATCGACATATGGCTCAGCAGATCTCGTATATCCCTTAACCCACAGTGTGAAACTTTCAAATGTTTCGCCAGTTTCGTGATTCGTAATTTTCTTTTTAGATAAGTTACATTTTGACTTATCGAAAATAACATTCAAAGGGCACTCTTCAGGTTTCGGTGGGTTGCAATCTTCAGAAAATTTGACTGATGTGGTGATGGTAGTGCCGTCCTTTTTGGTGAGTGTAGTTAGGAATGTGTAAAAATTCTTTCCTTCCTTTGTGGTTCTTCTTTTTGCAAAAATTGTACTCCTCATAATATATATCCTTTCCGGCGTATGCCTGAAGGTTTTATTGGATTACCTACAACCATATTAGCTATTTAGCATCTAACATAATATATATTATTACATTACCGTTTTCATATTCATCTAATGATGAATGAATAATTTTATGTTGTTTATGAAGAAGTTGTAATAAATGGTAATATTCAACGCCATCAACTTCATTAAATGAATCATAATACAATTTAATTTCTTTCATAATTGCACACCTTTCTTGAACGTTTTTTATTTTAGTCTACTATAAATATCTTACACTGTCAATACTTGACATTCTTTTTTCCCACGTCAACACTTTACCT
>CAYNMA010000149.1:0-5431 GCA_964398075.1 uncultured Bacteroides sp.
ATGAAGAATAAATACAAAGCACATTTGTAGATTACGATAAACTACTTACAAGATATAAGATAGAAACATATAACAACCCAAGAGAGCCTAAAGAGCCTGTATTCTTAATTATAGATAAGCAAAAGGGAAAGAAATATGTATTAACTATAACTGCTTTACTTGCAGTAGCACAAGCATTAAGGATGATAGAAAATGACACAAGATAATTTACTTTCTTTAATACACGATAATATGCCTATTAGTATAAGAATTATTATTGTTGCTTCAGTATGTGCTATATGTCTTATCTTAATTATTATTGGAGCATTATTATATAAAAAAGGAGAGTGATTAAATGGCTACAGGAAAATATGCTTATTTACCGGAAGAAATGCGTGAATTCTATGTAGCGTTAAAACCGGAAAAAATTAAAATATTCGTTGATTATCGTGGGCAAGGCTTTACATTAGAAAAGTCTTGGGTATTAAGTGGGCATAGCGAAAAGCAAGCAAAAGCAAACGCTAGTGCTTATCTTAAAAACCATCCACAAGTCCAAGAGTTAATAAAGCAAATACAAACACATAATAGGCTTATGCAACTAAATGACCCAAATAGTCCATTATGTAAAGAAATAATGAATAACCAAGAAAAGGCTAAAACTGCATTAGAGATAGCACACGATCGTGTTGGCGAAGATGCAAGTGAAATAATGTTTTATGTAAACGTTCAAAATGGCAACTTAAAATCAACTGAAAAGACAACTATAAAAGATGCCGATGGAAATGTAGTAAATGTTAAGATAGTAGAGAGAGAACCTACAATAGCCGATAGAATGAAAGCAAGAGAAAAGTTAAGCGAAATACTTGGAATGAGCAGTATAAGAAATCAAAGTGTTCAAACTGAAGAGCCTGAAGATATTCAAATTACTATTATTGACCCAAGTAATAAAGAATTGCTTAAGGAACAAGAAATTGACCTAGAAAGCGGTGAAATACACGATGATAATGATGTCGATGATTAAGGAAATAGCGTATATGGTTGGATGCGCGTTGTTGAGTGCAGTATTTTTAGTCCTAGTAATAATAGGAATATTTTTAGATTAAAGGAGTGATTAAAATGCCTGTAGAAATAAATGGAGTTGAGTATGATGTTCACGTGCCTTATGGCAGACAACTTACTGATGAGGAAAAGAAAGAACTTATTAAAGTGTTATTTGGTGATTAAATGAAATTAGATATAGAAAAGAAAACAACAAGTGGTAAAAAACCTTATTATGTTATATCAATATGGGAAAGAACACATACTGATTGTTATAGAGCATATACTACTAAAGAGTTAGAAGTTATATTTTATAACAAAGAAGTAAACGAGTTAATGAGAACACCTATTCAAGATTATGTTAATGTTTATGCACCATTTAAGGAGTTAAGAGCCTTAAAGTTTGAATATAAACCGCAAAAGATTAAGGTTGAAATCAACGAAAAAGATTATGAGCGAATTGCTTATATAGATACTACTAAAGCAAAGCAAGAAAAGATTATATTTAAATCTATAAGAAAAAGGTAAGGTGATAAAATGGCAATGACAAGTAATTTGCCTAATATACAAGTGTTAGCCGAGCCTATAAAAGCACAAGTTGGTAAGTATGATATACAAATACCAAGCGTGTATAGTCCTTTATTTTTGCCTAGTGATATAAGAAAGTTTGTTTTATCAAGTGGTCGTATTAGTGGTAAAACTAGTATATTGGTTCAACTTATTTATATTACTATAACGGCATACCCTAATTTTGATATTGTAGTATTACAAGCGACTGCAGCTGAAATTAAGAGCAGTATTATAAATGAAATTAGGCAATTCTATGAGAATAAAGGCTATGATGTAGGCGACAAACCGGACTGCGTAATTTACATACCTAAATCAAATGAGAAAATCATAATCAACGATGGAAAACATAAAGGCGCTATTTACTTTTACCCTATTACAGATAGTAATGGTGGTCAAAGAACACGTGGTATTAAGACAAATAACCCTATTTCATTAGTAGTATTTGAAGAAGTTCAAAAAAATAGAAATAGTAATGTAGTAGACCAAGCAATAGCAACATTCGTAAGGCAAAGTGTTGATAAAGACAAATACCCAAAGTTCCCAGGAACTAAAATAGTTCTAGTAGGAAACAATGAAACTCAAGGGCATTGGTTTAGTGAATGGTGCAAGATTAAAGAGAAAGATACAACATTTAAAGTTATATACGCTAACTATAAACATATATGGAACTTGCTAAATAAAGATACGCAAGACTATATTATGCAATATAAGAAAGTTAATTACCCTGAATATAAGCGTATGTTTTTGGGTGATATTAACTCAGTAACAAGTGATGTAGTATTCCCACAATTTGAACCACAAAGTGATTATTTAACGATAAAGAAAATCAATGAATATTTTGGTGGCATGAAATATATAACACGAGTTATTGTTGGAATAGACCACGCTACTGCTAACGATAAGTTTGCCGTTGTCCCTATTGCAATACTTGATAATGGTTGTTGTATGACACTTGAAGTATTAGTAGATGACCCAAAAGAAACCGGTAGAGTTATATCACCGGAAGAGCAATGCGAAATGCTTGATGATTTCTTAAAGAGATTAAATGATAAATATAATTTTGTTGAAACAGGAACGCCAATATTGTTAAGCATAGATGGAGCAGCTGCACCATTTATAGCACAAGTCAAGCATACAAAAAGAACAAGCGTTAATAAGAAATTATGGCGAGATATTAAGGTTGCAAGTTTTACTCAAAAGAAAAAGCAATTCAATATAGCGATAATACAAAACGCATTTGCTTATGGCATTGTTAAGATTTTGAATGAAGGACCACAAACAATATATGGAAATATAAACCACCACTACTTAAAGAACGAGTTAACGGCTCAAAGGTGGAAAAATGGGAAACTAGATCCAAGAATAGAAAACGATGTAACTGATGCGTTTGAATATGGTTTAGTTCCATTTTATACAAATTGTTATAACTTATCATACCCATTTAGAAGTGATAAGATAAATCATATTGGTGATATGAGAAACTTAATGAATAATAGATAAGGAGAAATAAAATGATAGGAGCGTTAATTATACACGGCTTTATAAATTATAAAGCTCACGAAACGAAGAGAAGAGATGGAACAACTGATATATCTATTTATGGAACAATATCAAGTTTAGTAAATGGTCATTGGACTGAATTAAATATTAGTGCATTAGGCGATGTTGCAAGAGCAATTATTAACTCATTTCCTATGGAAGATGTGCATACAAGAAAACAATGCGTATTGAATTGTAACCTTAATACATTTTGGTCTACAACGCAAAAGACTTGGAAAACTACTTGGCAAGTTGTAACATTTAGTCCTATATTTACTAAAAAAGAAGAGATAGTAGATATAACAGGAGTAGATAAAGACATAGAAAGTAGACCAGACTTTTCAAGAACTGAAGAAATCAATTTAGGTCCTAGTGATAATGATTGGGATGTATAATATGGATGAGAGTATATTAAAACTTATAGCGAATAAAAGAGTAGCATTAAAGAAAAGGACAACAACAAATGATAGAGTTTTAATTGGTAAAGTTAAATTATTTAAGAGTTCTAAAGGCTATTCAGTAGAGTTAAAAGATGGTTTTGACATATACTATATAGACAATAATGACATATCAAATTGGGAACTATTAAGAGTGATAGGAGAATAAAATGGAAAATAATGCAACAAAAGGTTTAGCGATATTACAAGCCACAATAAACGAGACATTTAGTGAAGATAATGATTTAACCGAGCAAGAATGGTATAAGAGAATAGGCTTGAGCGAAGAAGAAAGAGAAAAAAAGTTTAAAGGTTGGAGTGAAGAACAAATCAACCAATACTTTATATATCAAGCAAAGAGAGAGAACTTACTAGGCTTAATTGCTTTAAATGAAGAGACAAAAAAGTTTGCAAGTTTTATAACATTGCTTGATACAATAGCGCAAGAAAAAGGAATTGTAGATGGAAACAAAGATAATGAATAAGCACATATTCGAGACTGGCTTATCATATTGTGTAGAGCCATTAGAAAATGATAATGTAAATGTAAATGATAATGTAGATGATATAAATAATAAATATTTATCTCATCCATCTTTCTTAAATAAATATAGTTCATTAATAGATATAACTAGGCAGAAAGGAATGGCGGATGAGGAAATAGAAACTATGATTTCTTACATTGAAAAAAACAAAATTCAAATCACATTCAAAGAAGCGTTTGTTAGTTCTTGGGTTGCAAAACATAAAGAACACAAAAGTTCATCCTTTGATGTAGATGCTAATATAAATAAATTCATCAAAGGGCTGGAGGATAAAAGCAATGACTAAAAGACAAACTGAATATTGGAGTAGTCATTGCTTACACTCCACTTATGGTGCAAATAACAATAAGGAATTCTATACTGAAGTTCTAGATGAATCCGAGAATGAATTATTAACTAGATGTTATCCTAAACAACATATGCAAGAAGATACAACCTGGTTAAGAAAATGTTTGATAGGATCATTATACGAAGTTGTAGAAAAGCCTAAAGAATTTATATGCACAATGAAGCAATTAACAATATGGGAGATTTAGAAAAATGGAATATATAAAATTTAAAACTACATCTGGTTCTAAAGTTACAACAAACATTGAAACTCTAGTATCAGTTAAACGAACTCAAACTGGTGGATGGATAGTTACCAAGTTTGATGAATACGAAATTAATGATAAGACTTATGAATTTGTAAATTCTAGATTAGAAGCTTATAAACTTAAATTGAAGAGGATAAGAGAATATGGAAGACTCAGAGAAGAAACAAGTTATAGAGTTGGTTACTAATGATTTAAAACATTGCAAGGCTCAAGCTGAAAGAGAAGCAATGATTGATAAGCATAATCGAGTTGGAAAGTTGATCTACCAAGATGAATGGGAAGAGTTGAAACTTGAGGACTTTACATGGAAACAAAGATAATGAATAAGCAAGAATTGATTAAGAGAGAAAACATAGAATTGTGTAGACTTTATTATCCACCATTTAATTTCAAAAGGACAGGTTGTAAAGGATGCCCATTTAATTTAGATTTACAAGAGCAGTTAAATAAAATGGATATTTTACTCCCGAGCGAGAAAAAACAATGCGAGTTAATTTGGAAACCAATTTATCAAGAATATAGAAAACTAGGTTATCGATTAAATGAGAGACCTAACCAGTTAACGATTTACGATTTAGAAAGGAATTAAAATGATAGAAACATTCAGTTTAAGAGTAAACAAGCAAGAAAATGAAATAGCAGTTTTTTACAACAAACATAAATATTTATTTTCTTGGTATGATTGTGAAATAGTCGATAGAGATAATGGGCTTTTAGAAATTAGGAG
>CAYNMA010000150.1:0-5318 GCA_964398075.1 uncultured Bacteroides sp.
ATTCTATTACAGCTTCTGTTGATAGAATAGATTCTATACATTCTTAGATAACTAAACTTTATCAAGATATGTATAAGAGCTATAAGAAACAGCTTAATAAGGGTGCTAATAGACAGCGTAGAGAGGATTCTCTTTGGGCTACTATAAAAGACTTACAGGCAAAAGAAAAGAAGGAAGCTTCATCACTTGCTATACATCAAGCTATGCAGTAGCTTGGCGTATATCAATTAGACCCAACTATTGGTGTTATCCCGTCTAGAGTAGATACCATACTTGGTTTCTTGCAGCAAAAGAACACAATAAACTTTAATGACGTCTCAGCTGATTAGATATTTGATATGAAAACAAACATTATAGACTTTTATAATGACTTAGTCAAATATCTAGATGACGCTAAAGATGACCTCGATGCACAAGACAAGCTTAATATGGATAAGCTTAATGCCACAATACGTGAAGTTAATAGGCTTTGGCGCCAAGCAGCTGTTGTCGTTGGAGATAAGATTGTAGACGACTGTGTTGACAAATACCTAAGCGATACTCCAGAACATAAAGCAGAAATAAAGGAAGTTGCTAAAGACTGGCTCCATAAGAATGACATGTGGGGTGATGAAGGATTTTTTACTAAGTTCTTCAACTACAGTAGGAATGATAGCCCTATCATTAAAATGGCATTCTAGATGATTCAAGACGCAGACTAGAAGACTAGGAAGCAATCATTGGATGTCCAGAAACGCATAATGAAAGCCTTTAATAAAGCTACAAATCTTGGAGATAAAGCGTTTAAGGGTAACTGGCAAACAGAGCTTATGGAGCGTGATAAAGACGGTAACTTTACTGGTTTATTTAGGTCTGCTGTGAATAGAGGCTAGTTTAAAAAGGACCTTGAATAGTTTAAATCTGAGTTGTGTGATGAGTGGGAAGATATGTATGGCTATCATTATACAACCGATCCTATCACTGGCGAAACTCTTAGAAGTGATACTGGAGAGTCTGTTGAGAATGAAATGTGGATTAAAGATGTTCCTCCTGCTTATATTGAATTTCAACGCAGAATAGAAGAATGGCTTTGCGACCATGCTCATAGAAGATATAGTAAATTGTACTATATGGAAAGACTTAGCCAACCGTATGACAAGGATACTGGTAAAGGTCATGGATTGTCCCCTAATACATTAAGTAGATAGAAATATATTCAAGACCAGCTTAACTATATTCTACAGAAATGTACAGATAAGTAGACTGGTTTAGTATATCCAGAACGACTTAATTATCAAGACTCCCAAAAACTTGAAATGTGGAGAGATGCTTTACAAGACTTAGGAAACCCATTCGATAGAGAAGGTAATAGGAAGTCTGACGAAGAGCTACAAATGGCTCTTGAACTTCAAGCTTGGAATGGTTGGTTGTCGGAATAGACTTCGTATGATATAGACTTTGATGCGTATGATACAGAATATCAGAATATAGTAGATGCTATCAATCGAGGAGAAAAGACTTATACTGACTTAAATAGATTTATTGAAGCTAATTCAGAATGGAGTATCAACCCAGAGTTTTTAGAGGAAATATTTGGTAATAATCGCGTACATAAGGATTACGTAGTAAGGATGTTCTAGAACTCAATGAAAAAGCTTGTAAAGACAAAGAATGGCTACGTAAAGGATTTTAGTGATATTATCTTTAAAACTAATCCAGATGGTACTTTGTCTATTCCTGACGTATGGGGATATTCAAGACTAGCTGACATTAAGAATAATGCTTACGCAAATAAAACAGGAGTGGACCCTAATGTATTTAAAGCGGCTATAGATATGAAGCTTGTGGATTATACAGACCCATCTGGTATGTGTTTAGCTATGGATGGTGTTACAAAGTTTGATCCACGAAATAATCCATCTGGGCTTAAAGCTATGTCTTGGTTTGATTATATATTGAACCAATACACCGAGGCGGCAATGGACGGTAGAATGCCTAGATTTGTATCAGTAGATGGTTCTGTTGGTGTAGATTTCTCTACATTTGGTGGCAATAAGGCAGCTATAAAACAATGGGTATCAGATAATATTCTTACATACGAAAAGACTTGGACTGGTAAACATGGTATGATGATGTCTGCTATTACCACGCTTTCAATCTTTTCTCAAATGATCCCTAAGGTTAGTACATTTGGTCCTGAACATAAACCAACATCTAGATTTGTACCAAGAGGCAGATTCTCTACAAAGCGTAGCAATACTATATTTGACCCAGAGTTTGTAGAAGAAGAAGGTAGTGGTGTATAGCCAGACTTTGGTAAATATGGGGACTAGGAATTTGTTGATATGATATCTAAGGGAGACGCTAAAGCTGAATACTATAAGCTGTTAGTAGATACTATGGCTCAACAATGGGAAAAGCTTGGTTTAGATCCGTCTTACAACAGGTATAAACTTCCGTAGATAGAAGGTACGTCTGCAATGAAACGTGCTAGAATGCTTAAGCATCCAGTTGATACACTAAAGAATATTGGTGAGAATATCGCTAACTTTACGTCTGACGATGAAGGTACTAGAGCTGATAGTGATTACGTACAACGTAATGGTAAATGGGTTTTAAAGACTGCCCCAACTAGATATGTAAATGAGCTTGAAGATCCAAATATGATTAATTCTGATTTGGCTTACACTGTCGGGCAGTTTGTACAGATGGCTAATAACTATAGAAACAAACAAAAGATACAAGGCCGATTAGAAACACTTGGATTTAATCTTGAGTCTGAAAATAGAGATATTGAACATCAAACTACTGGTAAACGTCAATAGGAGCGTTATCAGCAAGAGCTTAAACAACTATTCTACGAGCAAAATCAAACTAATGAGAATGTTGGAGAAAAACCTGGTAAAGCTTAGATAGTTGGAACTAAAGCTGCAAGGCTAGCAAGGTCTGGTACAGGTTATTTGTTACTTGCTTATAACTTGCCGTCAATGTTTGTAGGCGTTGGCGACGCTACAATTCAGCTTCCTGCACATGCTGCTAGAGGAGACTAGTTTGGGTTTAAAGATTTAGGGCTAAGTATGATAACGACTTTCCCAAATCTATTTAAAGCTCTTATAAACATAGGCAATCCTATCGCTAATTGTAAGGCAGTAGCCATGATGCAGAAGGATGGTCTTGTAAAAGTCTCTAATGAATCATTTAAGAATGCTTATCATACTAGGTTACGTAAAGCTTTAGCTGAGTCTGCTACAGGCGGTTATACTATGGGTGATTATATGGTTAATATGCTTGCGCAGAGAGCAACGTATAATGCTAAGAAATATTACCCTGGCAATGCTGTAGTAGAAGAAGGCTTTTATACAAAAGATGAGTTTGATAGATTAATGTCTAACTCTGGTCTTACGTAGAAAGAAGTAAACAAAGACTGGTATAAATATCACGGAGAATCATTATGGAGTGCATATACATTTGACCATGGTGTCGCAAAGCTTAAATATGCATATGATGGGGTTAAGATTTATGATAGCAAACTGTCTGCTACTATTCAATAGACAGCAGCTCTTATAAATGGTAATGCCCCAAAGAATGATCAATCAGCTGTTAGTAATAATATTATACATAAGTTCTTCTTCTTGATGCGTAACTTCTTTATCCGTCGAATGGAACATTGGTTTGCAGGAACAAAACCTGACAATATTGTTAGACGTTTTAAAGAAGAAGCAGAGGTTATGCATAGAGGTAGTACTACTACTGATGTTATACATACAAAGAAAATCCCGCTTACTCAAGAATAGAAGTCTAGAAGACAAGCTATGGATTATAGTACAGGAGAAGGACAGCCAGCTGTTATAACTAATCTTCTTAGAGGAGCTGTTAGTTAGTTAGCTATATTTAATCAGATAGTAAGACACAATTCTGATCGTCTTACAGACCCTCGTCATATAAATAAGAATGAGGCTAAAGCTTTAAGGGAATTCGTTACATTTGGTCTTACACTTGCTTTACTATCTGTAGGATGGATGATGTTCCATAGATATGTACAAGACGAAACAGATGATTTAAAACCAGATTCATATGAAAAGTCTACACCGTCTGTCAATAACTTTTTAGAGCAAGAGGCATACCTTAAGATGCTTGATTAGGAAATGTTTAGAGTTATAGACTCATAGATCCAGACATACAATCCATTAGCGTTCATAGATATGATTAAATCAGCTACTACTGTTACATCGTTTATCGAGAAAGTTAGTACCCCAATGTCTGTAGGTCTTGATTTAATTGGTGCTAGTGGTCATGAGTTTGATGAAGAAATTACGTCTGACTCTAAGTATAAGTATTTCTCACGATGGCAGCGTGCTCTTTGGACAGCCACTCCGCTTAATAATATTCAGACATGGAGTTCTTGGAGAGGTAACGATAAAGTAGGTAGATGGTACTTCGACAACACTATTACTGGTACAATGTTTAAGAGTGGTGGTTACGAATGGAAGAAACCAGAAGCAGAAGAAGAAGTTAATCCTGAACGTGAGAGCTCAGATAGAGAAGCGTCAGATAGAGAAGATTCTGGTCGCGAAGAATCAGAACGCGAAAATTAAAAAACGCGTACAAAACTATTTCACATAGAGAAACAAACAGAAAAAGGGAGCAATACCAATCGGTACTGTTCCCTTTTGTTTTATATAAAGCACTCAAGAAAGATGGGCGCTTCATCTGCGTACGGAACATTAAATTCCGTTTCTACAGATAAAGTACTATTCGACATTAATAATCTTCCAATATCTGATGTAATACCCCAGAATTGTAGTATTCGAGCCTTATCATCAATATTTAAAGATATTATCCCATCTTTCATTTTTGAGGCTTTAGGTGTTAAATTAAACTTATATACCATCAATGGTATATTTCCGCATCGTTTAACATAACTTCCTTTTATATTAGATGATTTAGAAAAACGTCGTGCTCTATCAATTGATAAAGCATTCCGTACATCGTCATTAACGACGAAGTAGACACTACGATAATCCCCTGGGTGGTCAGGGTCATTCGTATAAACGTCTACAAACCCTGACTCCTCAGAGAAATCATCTAGTTTAATATCGTTTGTAATCAAAGGCATTATTACCTTTGCAAATTTACTCATAGGTTTAAAGCTTCAATACCGTCTCCTTCATAGTAAGCTCTACTATGCTCCCACTTATTATTGTCAGCATGCCATTTTATATCATACAGAGCCTTTGAGATATTAGCGAACTCTAATTCCTCTAAGTCCTCTGTCTCAACTCCGAACACTCTTATTTCATTCTTCCCTACAGTATCTATAGCAATGATATAATGTTTAA
>CAYNMA010000151.1:0-5315 GCA_964398075.1 uncultured Bacteroides sp.
AATAGTCAATGCTTTATATTTAATTGATGTCAATATGACGTAGTCGTCCGTTTATGACTTTTTGATGCGGTTGCCCTGGGGTATTTTTGCAGAATAAACATTTTTAATTGTCATTTAGTATACAATGACTAGAGTCCTATACTAGAAACGAAGAGCCGCAGCTTGGGGTGCTGCGGCTCTTTGTTAGTATTATGCTATACTACGCTATTAACTCTATCTTTTTTAATAGAAGTTAGAGCGGTTGTCGGTTACCTCGGCTTTCTCTTCGATGAGGTTGAAGAGTTGGTAAGGCATGCTGTAGGAATAGCGAGCATTGAGTTGTTGTATCTCGGATGCTGCGTCGAAGGTGCCTTCAGAGGTAGTCTTGCTTAGGCTACGCAATACGAACACGCCCGTCACACCTTTGATAGGAGCAGAGGTAGCACCTTCTTTGAGTGCCAAAGCGGCACCGATAGCGGCAGGTTCAACACCGGCATTGCCAAAGCGGTAGGCATTGAACGATACGCCTTCGGCGGTCTGCACTTCGGCGTTCATCTTACTTGCTGCATCCTCGAGGGTGCTTACGCCCTGTAGGTTGGCAATAATATACTCGGCTTTCTTATCGCGCAGGAGTTCGCGTTGAAGATCGGCTCTTACCTCATCGAGTGTACGATATTCGCTCTCGTTGACTTCGGTGAGTACGGCAGCCACGAAGCAGTCTCCACAGTCGAAGATATCACTCACAGCACCATCCTTAGCACCGAATGCCCAACGTACGATAGCACGTGATTGCTTGAGGTTATCGATCTTGTCGGAGTTCTTGTTTAAGTTGAATGCTGGATGAACGGCAAGTCCTTGCTCTTCGGCAGCAGCGAGGAACTTCTCCTCGGTGTTGTTGTTGATGATGAACTGCTTAGCGCTGTTGTAGAGAGCCGCATTGGTCTTGCTCGATGCAGTGACTTTCATCTCGAGGATAGCGACTTTTGCCTTAGGTGTTGCTGCACTCTTCTCCATCACTTGGGCTACCTGAATACCTGTGCCATAAGGGAGTGAGAAGATGCTGTTGGCGCCCAATGTGAAGGCTTTGTCTGCCATTTCTTTAGGCATATCCGATTCCTTGAGCCAGCCCAGTTCGTTGGCATCGCCATACGCACCTTTGTTCCACTCTTGCTTGAGTGAGTCGAGTTGGTTGGCATTAGCCAATACGGTGTAACGTAGTTTGACAGAGTCAGGTAGGCTATAGCCAGCCTCCATGATGCGTGCCATGGAGTAGGTATCGTCTTCGAGGCTGATCTCTTTGATGTCGCCAGCCTTGGCACCGTTGCCAAAAGCAAACTCTTTATAACGAGCAGGGATGGTGCTTGCGGAGTAGTTCTTGCCGTCGTAGGTAATCTCGGAATTGGAGTTGACGATAGCGGCAATGTCGTTAGCATCGGCACTGATGAACTCGTCGTGGAGACGGTTCAGGCTATGCTCTACATCTTCGAAATCGTATTCCGAAGGTACAATCTCGAAGGTGACATAGTTAATAGCGCGGTTAGGCTCTTGCTTATACAACTCTTTGCGTTGGTTGTAGAGCGAGCGTACCTCGCTGTTGCTTATCTTGATGATGGAGTCGGGTATGCTGTAATAAGGTTGCATAGCATACTCCACATTGGCTGTGGTGAGACGGCTATTGAAAGCATACTTAGCATCTACAGCGTTAGCACCGACTAATTCGGTGAGCAGACCAAGATATTTCTCTTGTAGGTAGTTGAGGCGAACGGCATCCTCCCAGTATTTCCAGTAGGTGCGAGCCTGTTCGATGTTAGCAGCTTGCTCGGCATCGTCAATATCTTGGTCGATACTGTTAAGGAACTGGATGAGTGCCAAGCGGTTGAACTGTCCGCTTTGGTCGTAGAAGGCACGGCGTTGTTGGATGATCTGGTGTGGGTGTTCACCGATGCACAACTCTGAGAGTTCGTTGGTGGTGACGGTAAGCCCGATCTTCTCGGTCTGTCCTTCGAGGGTGTACTTAGCCAAGAGGGTTTGCCAGACTTGGTTGTTGATATACGACTGCAACTCGTCGTTGATGTCGCTTCTGCCGTACTCAATCTTCATGACTTCGGTCAGTTGCTCGCGAGCAGCCTCGTAGGTAGTGTAATGAATGTCGGTACCTTCAATCGTACCAATGTTCTCGCGTTTGCGATTAGCAAAGGTCGATCCCGAGGAGAAGAAGTCTCCAAGGATGAAGGCCAACATGGCTACTCCCACTACAATCAGCAGGAGTGCACCGTGTTTACGGATTCTTTCTAATGTTGCCATTGTATTATGTTTTTATTATTTCTCTTTTATTATTTCTCTGTGTTACACGCTATTACGGTCGGATTGCTCGTATTAGCAGGCAGGTCGACCGACATTCAGCCTGCAAAGATACTCTTTTTCTCGTAAGTAGCCAAATCTATAGCAGAATTTTTACTGTTTCTATTCTATTCTCTGCAATCTTGATGCACTTCATCTTATATCCGCCGGCTTCGATGGTCTCGTTGACCTTAGGGAACCCGCCTGTTTCTTCAAGGATGAGTCCTGCCAGTGTGTCGTACCCTTCGCCTTCGGGTAGGTGTAGCCCGAACTTCTGGTTGAGTCCTTCTACTTCCCATCGTGCAGAGACGAGCAACTCGTGGTCGCTGATTCGTTTTGCCATGTAGTCTTGGCTATCGTGTTCGTCTTCTATCTCGCCAACGATCTCTTCCATGAGGTCTTCGAGAGTGACGATACCGGCAGTGCCACCGAACTCATCAACGACAACAGCAATGGAGCGTTTCTGTTGCATGAAGGTACTCATGAGTTTCTGTGCTGCCATGTTTTCGGGCACGATAGGTATACTCTTGATATAGTCGTGCCATGAGTCTTGGTGTTCGAACATCTCAAGGCAGTGGATATAACCAATGATGTTGTCGATGTCGCCTTTATAGATAGGTATCTTTGAGTAGCCCGACTCTTGGAAGGTGGCTTTCAGTTGGGGAGTGTCAACATCGTAGGGTAGTGCGACAACCTCGGTACGCGGTACATAGCAGTCGCGAATCTTCACAGAGGAGAAGTCGAGTGCGTTTTGCAGAATATGTATCTCGTTCTCGGAGGGAGCATCTTCGTCCTCAGAGTTGGAGGCGATCGACTCTTGCACGAGATAGTTGAGATCGGCTCTTGAGAAGGTTACCTCGTCAGGTCGCATCGTCACTTTCTGTCCGGTGAGCAAGATAAGCAGTTTGGAGAGCAGTGTGCAGAACCATGCGATAGGGTAGAGGACAATATAGAAGACAAGGAGGATAAGGCTCATAGAGGACAGCCATCCGTTAGGGTTATTGCGCATGACGGTCTTGGGTAGGTATTCTCCGAAGAAGAGTACAATGAGGGTAGCGATAAGCGATATGATAAGCGAGATGAGTGCGCCGCTCTGCATGAAAGAGAATATAGGCATAAGAAGGTTGTTCATCTGCATAGAGAAGACAACGAGTACGATGTTGTTGCCCACCAGCATGGTGGTGATATACTGTTGCGGGTGTCGGTAGAAGAAACTGACGATGCGTCCGATGAGTCCGTTCTGCTCTTTCTCGATCTCGAACTTGAGTTTGTTGGCAGTGACGAAAGCTATCTCCATACCTGAGAAGAAGGCGGAGAGTAGGAGGGATATGAGGATGGCGGTGATCATGTGATGCTAGTTGAGTGTTTAGAGTTTAGTGCAGTTGAGAGTTGTTAGTGGAGAGAGATTTTTGATGGTCTAGAGGTACTAGAAATTCTAGAGGGGCTAGTCGTTCTTTGTCTTTTGGTATCAACAAGAGCCGTTCCTTGTTTCAAGGAGCGGCTCTTGCGATTATTAACCCTTTTGTAGGACGGTCCTTGATAGTGATCTCTTGATAGTGATCTTGGATATCCTACAATACTCTTAGGCGTTCTTCACCTTAGCGACGATAGCCTTGAATGCTTCTGGTTGGTTCATGGCGAGGTCTGCCAGCACTTTGCGGTTGATGACGATACCTGCTTTGTGGAGGGCACCCATCAACTGGCTGTAGGACATACCCTCGAGACGAGCGGCAGCGTTGATACGCTGAATCCAAAGAGCACGGAAGTTGCGTTTTTTGTTCTTACGGTCACGGTAAGCATAGAGGAGACCTTTCTCCCATGTGTTTTTGGCAACGGTCCAAACATTGCGGCGTCCACCAAAGTTACCTCTTGTGAGGCTTAGAATCTTCTTACGACGGTTGCGAGAAGCAACGTGGTTTACTGATCTTGGCATAATTGTTTTGTTTTTGAATGGCAGCGTTGCTTATCACGGCAAACTTTCTGCTGTTCATTCTGTTAATAAATTAATTGTTATCTGAGAAGAAGCATTTCGCGAACTGACTTCATGTTGGTGGTATCGACCATAGAAACATGAGTCAAGTTTCTTTTTTGTTTTTTAGTCTTCTTCGTCAGAATGTGACTTTTGAAAGCGTGTTTACGCTTGATCTTACCTGTTCCGGTAAGGGCGAACCTCTTTTTGGCACCGGAATTAGTCTTTGTCTTAGGCATTGTACTTATTATTTAATTATTACTTATTCGCTGTTGCCTTGCGGCAAACTGCGTGTTATTGCTTCTTTGGTGCGATGTTGACAATCATTCGTTTCCCTTCAAGTTTCGGCAGTTGTTCTACTTTTCCTACCTCTTCGAGGTCGTTCGCAAAGCGTGCAAGTAGCAGTTCGCCTTGTTCCTTAAAGAGGATCGATCGTCCTTTGAAGAATACGTATGCTTTCACCTTGTTGCCTTCTTTCAAGAACTCTTGTGCGTGCTTCAACTTGAAGTCGTAGTCATGTTCATCGGTTTGTGGTCCGAATCGTATCTCCTTGATGACTACCTTAGCCGATTTGGCTTTTTGCTCCTTCTCGCGTTTCTTTTGCTGGTAAAGGAACTTCTGATAGTCAATCACCTTACATACGGGCGGTGCCGCATTAGGAGAAATCTCTACCAAGTCAAGGTTCTGCTCGTCGGCTATTCGCATTGCTTCAGCAATGGAATAGATGCCTTGTTCGACATTGTCGCCTACTAAGCGAACTTCTTTTACCCCTCTAATTGCATCGTTGATGCGGTTGGGTAATTCTTTCACCACACGCCCTCTTCTTTGATTGGCGTTTTGTTGTTGTGGGTTAGCGATAGTTTGTTTCCTCCTAATTAAGTTAGTATTACATGTTGTTTCCTTTCGTCGAAATTGACCATAGGAAATCGGCTTGCAAAGGTACGGCTTATTTTTGATGTTGCAAATAGTTGGGAGAATTTTTTTAGTTGAGTGTTTCTTTTTAGTTGAGTGTTGAGTGTTGAGTGTT
>CAYNMA010000152.1:0-5296 GCA_964398075.1 uncultured Bacteroides sp.
CTTCTTCTCATAGTCCTGCGTATATTAGTGGCATGATACGGTTTATCTCCTCGTCTACATATTCTTTGATGGGAGATATATCTGTAACATCTTTGTCGCGCACGGCACCTAATATCGGGTCATACTTTACAGCCATATTACTCAGTGTTTAATGATGATGATTGCAATAGCAATGGCTATAACTGCTATGATTATAGCGTTATCTTTTAGCCAGTTTACTACTTTATCCTTCGTTGATAGTTCGGTAGAGTCGATTTCTGAGTCCGTAGTGTCCTGCGACTCATCAGCGACTTCATGGGCTTCTTCTTCGACTTCACCGTTACTTACAGCGTTAGTCTCAGAAGACTTTTTCTCTTGCTGTTTTACTGCTGCCTTGACAGCCACTTTTGCCGTCTTCTCTTCTTCATTATCCTCTGCGAGTTCTTCTTTCTGCTTTGAGATAGAGACGATAGTGTTGACGTCATCGGCATTGCCTGCAATAACAGAATCTGTTAATGCCTTTGTAGTCTCTAAAGATGCAGCAGTGGCAGCCTTTTTTTCTTCTTCTTTGACGGCAGTTACGGCTTCGGTTACCAGATTTTTGCCGCCTATATTATTATCTATCTTAGCAGTGGCAAGATTATCTGATATAGTGGTAGTCTTGGTAGCAGTTTTCGTCGTTGTTGTCGGGAGAACTGTTTTGCCTCCTAATAATTGCACAGCGACTTTTGCGGTAGTGTCTGCGTTCGTTGTTGCAGAGAGAGTAGCAAGTCTCTTTGAGGGGGTGATTTTACGTGTAGATGTAATAGTTGCCATAATTAGTTCGCATATTGATAAGTTAGACTTTCGCGTTCGTTCCAAACGTAGTTGTATTCTTTATCACCGTTTGGATATAGGATTCGTACCTGAGACTTGCCTTCTGAGTCGGTCGTCTGCTCCACAAAACGGATGCGCCAAACAGGCTGTCCTTCGGCAGCGATGGTGCGGTCGAGTTGTGAACGGTTAATCCAGCCCATGTACGTACCTGCACTGGTCTCGATGATGATATCCGGCTTTACAGCCTCTGTGATATAGTCAGGAAAGAAGTTTAGCATATTTCGCTTGTTTTGATTGTTGTTTTGTTGAACCACCATTTGCATACTATCTGCGTTTTCTCACCAAAGATTCCATCCTCACGGAGTTGCGTGATACGCTCCCCTGTACTGGTAATAGGAAAGTCTGTACGGACGTAATAGTTGGAGAGTAGTTTACCATTGAGGTATTTCTGTAATTTCTCGACATCATCCCCTCTGCTTCCGAGTTTTAGTTCGGTGTCGACAGTGAGATAATTGTGTGTGTCAGCGGTCGTGGTAGTAGAAGCATCATCGTCTTCGCCTTTTCGTCTTGCGACAAGCACGAGAGCAACTATTGTAGCCACGACGGCTGACAAGCACACGCTGATGGTGATAATTATTTTCTTCTTATCGGTCATTAGAATTGATATGTTACACCCTTATTCGTCAGGATGGTATTTAATTTCTTACGTTCCTTGGTTGTGAGTTCATCAACAATCCACTGTGGAAGTGTCATGTCATCGCGTGTTCCAAAGACTTTTATGAGTTGTAGAACTTCGTCGGTCGTGGAGAAGTTACCAAACACATCGTAGATAGTATCCTCGTCTGTTCCCATGCCTTTCATTGCAGTATAAAGTCGGTCTGCATACTGGCGCATCATGGAGGACGATATAGATACATTGGAGGTGTCGATATCTTTTGCTAACTCATTTTCCTCTTTCTTATCTTGTATCCACGATTTAATCTTGGAGTAGTTGACACATACAAGGACAATAACCACTATAATAACAACAGCCATTATAGCAATGGTATATAGTTGTCCCTTAGAGAGTGCGGGTATCTTTAGAGATGGTACTTTCATAATCAGATGAAGCGTTTAGCGGCGAAGAAAGCGACACTACCAAGTGCAATAGCCAAGAAAAGGTATAATGCAGAGGTAGCGGTGAGTTGCACCTTTACGCCGATGGTGGTTAATGTAGTGTTAGAATCCATATTAGTCGTGAATAATGAGGTTGATAAATAGTAAGAAGGCTATAAGCATGAGCAGATAGTTGGTAGGGTTTTGAAAGAAGCACTGCCAATCGATATTCTTCCAAACATTGCTACTATTGGAAGTAGTTGTTGCTCTGGATAAAGCAGCAGTGGTAGTGCTGCCGGTTTCGGTAGCGTTATCCTGCTTTGCTTGTACACTGACCTTTTTCTTTGTTTTTACAATATCAGGGTCGGCTGGTTTGTCTATGGACGCAGCGGTCGACTTGATAGAGTTGAGTTGTGCGAGCAGACGCAACTCGTTAGTCGGCGTATATTCGCTGACATCCTGACTATCGATAAAGAGGTCTATTTGTTGTGCCATAGTTTATAAACTTTGGAAAGCCTTTTTTACTTGTGTTGCAACAGAAGCACCTGTGCGCCCTGTGTTAGCGTTACCACTTACAATAGCATCGTATACAGTTAGACGATTACGCCATTTCGAGGATGGTTGGTTGAAGTAGTCAGGTATCTTACCACTACCACCGGCAGCCGCGAAGAGTGAGTTAAACTCTTTCTTCTCATCGGTTGAGAGTTTGAGCATCTCGTTGAGTGTAGATGTATCCCATGCGTTGCGTTTAGTAGCCGACATTAGTTTATAGTTCGGCGCTTGGAGCGTCGCTTTGAAGCGAGAGACAAGTTCTTTGAGGTAGGTAGTGCGTTCTGCTTTCTTTCCGGCATCGATTTGGTTCTGTGCCTTTTCGATGAGTGCCTCTATCTCTTTGAGTGTCATGTCGTCGGTGTGCTCGTCGGTTGCATAGGTGGACGATGATACGAGAGAGATATACTGTTTGACAGCATCACTTTTCTTCTCGTACTCTTCTATCTGTTGGTTGATGATAGAGAGCGACCAAGTACTCGATGGGTATTTACCGGTGAGGTTGTAGTACTTCTGTCGAGCGAGGTTGTACTCTTCGTCTTCGGCAGTCATTTCGACATTGGAGATAGAGCCCTGTGCCTTAGAAGCAGCGGCAGCGACTGAGCGTTTAGCAGCATTGGCGGCTTTCTCTTCGGTTGACTCCTCAGCGGATGCGTCGGTAGAAGCAGCCGATAGTTTACTCTTGATGAGATAAACTACAACCGCAACAGCGACGACTGCGCCTATAATGATATATTTTTTCTTATCCATATTACTCTTCAGATTTGCAGTTCTTGTACCAGTAATAGCCACCAATAGCGGCTGCTACGATAACGGCTATAACGATAGCCCAGATGATAGACTTTTTCATTGTTGTAAAGAAGTTATAACGATACATATACACACGATAACAACTGTTACCAGAAGAATATACATAGGGTTGAGTTTGACATCGATAGGTAGTTCTACAACAGAGGCATTGCCACCATCAGCAGAAGCATACTTAGCGTTTGTTTGATAGTTTTTTAGCAGTTGTTTGGCATAGTCAGACCCTTTGTCGGCTGCTACTTGTAGTGCTGCTTGTTCAGCAGCATAGCAGCGGACGGGGTCTTCGTGAGAGATGGCACGCACGGACTTGACAAAGTTCCAGAGGCTGTTAGGCTTATGGAGTTTGAGTTGTTCGAGAGCGTACTGGTCGGCGACTACTTCATTATACGACTGCCGGTAGTAGTGTCCCATTTCATGCTGGAGCACAAACTCTTTCTGATAATCGGGCAAGAGGGAGTAGATGAGGTTGTTGACCTGAATCTTGCCTGTCTTGACCTCGCAGCGTGCGGGGTTGTCGGGATTATCATTGAAGATAGGCAGGTATGTGATAGTCGGCTGGTTCATTGTTACTTTTTACGGAACACTAAAACAGCAATAGCCACAATAATAACGGCAACGATGATACCACCGATGATAAGGTATTTACGATACTCTTTTTTTGTATCTTCGGCAGCCTGTTGTTGCAGTTTGAGCGCCTCGAGTTCTGCTTCGGCGGCGTTTTGTCCGTTGGTGTTGGTAGCGATGGTCGATAGACCTGCACCGGCACCAGAGAGGACACCACCTACGAGCGTCATCCAGTCGAAGGCACCTGCTGCGTTAGCAGGGAACTTCTCAGGGTAGAGGAATCGTATGAGTTTATCAAACTGTTCGGGGTAGTTGAGTTGCAGTTGTTGCAGTTCTTCAATAGTCGGGAAGTTGCCTTTGATGGAGAGCGGTGTCTCTTTGAAAATCAAAGACACACCTTGCGAGTGTGCCTTTGACCTTTCGAGCAACTCCACGAGGATAGCATTATTGTCCATACTATACTCAGAATTAGGGGTTGTGAGATATCAATGTTTATTGCTCGCTTGCTACATAAGCAGATGCGACAGTAAGAGCAGCGTCGTCAGCCTTCTTTGCGAGGGCACCGGCGATGTCGAGGGTACCACCAAAGAGGATGGTTAGACTAACTTTGACACCAGCCTGTACTTTGTAAGTAGCGGTCTGGAGGGCAGAGAGTTGGTAGCCATTGAGGTCTTCTACATCTACCATGAGTGGGTTATTGGTGTTCTGGCTCTGGTAGTTGCTTGGGATACGCTCTTCCTCGATAGGGTTCTTTGTGAAAGGATTGACCTTGTAGGAGCGGAAAGGCTCATCGAGTTGTGCGGCAGCGGACGCAGCGAACTTGATAGACTGGATACGCGAAGGGCAGAGGTGCATATAATCAGCGAGCACAGCAGCCTTGCAAGGAGTGCAAGAGATGTTCAAGCCAGTAGCAGCCTCGCCATCTTTCAGGAGGATAGCATCTTCAATTTCAGCAATAATCTTGTTGAATTGTACCATGCGGTCTTCTGTACCCTTGGTGTTGTCGAGTGTGATGGTAACTCGTTTGCCGGTTTGGTTTTCGTAAAGGAACGTTTTAGCAGAGCCGAAGTCGACGAAGTTGTCTCCGGCGCCAGTGTAGTTAGCGCCTTCAGCATTAGCAGCCATAGCGCGTTGCATCATTTCGTCCGTAATCATAACGGAGCCTACTTTTTTAGCAGTCATTGAATTAAGAATTAGTTAGTGAATAATAAGGTTTTACTCTGCGGCGGCTTCTGCAGCGTTGTCAGAGGAATGGAACTTGTCGCGGTTGAGGAAGATGAGTACTCCTAACAGTACGACACAAACGATGCCGACAATAACGGCGGTAGAGATTTTGTTCATTGTTTTGAAGTTTTATACGTTGTTTATGTTGTTTTCGTTATATGCGTTATTGAAAACGCGGTACAAAGGTATGGGTGTGTTGGTGTGTTGTTTCCGTTTTTTGCCGGAATTTGCCGAAGTTTTCCGTTTTTTGCCGGAATTTGCC
>CAYNMA010000153.1:0-5158 GCA_964398075.1 uncultured Bacteroides sp.
AGACGCACCATCATACCGCTCGAATAGCGTTTGACAGGGGTGTCGATATATCGTTCACAGCCCGAGAAATCGACTATCTCATCGAGTTTGCGGGTTATCTCTTGTTTGGTCATACCGAGGATAGCACCGTTCATGTAGATATTCTCACGACCCGTCATCTCCTGATGGAAGCCTGTGCCGACCTCCAAGAGCGAGGCGATACGGCCATTGGCGCAGATAGTGCCGGTGGTGGGGGCAGTGACTTTACTGAGGAGTTTGAGGAGTGTGGACTTACCGGCACCGTTCTTGCCGATGATACCCACCACGTCGCCTTGCTCGACTTTGAAGTCGATATCACGGAGAGCCCAGACATACTCAGAGTTGCCTTTGGAGGCACGGTCGTTGACTTCGCCGACTTTGAGGTAGGGGTCTTCCCGCCGGAGGATAGTGGTCTGAAACCAGCGGTCGAGGTCGTGACTGAGGGTGCGGGTGGACACAAGTCCCAAGCGGTACTGCTTGCTGATATGGTTAAATTCGATTGCGGTCATTGTCGTTGCACGGATTTTGGTTCGCAATATAATAATTTCAGTCGGCAAAGTTACGATTATTTTGGGATAGTACAAAATCGGGATTTTTACACAGAATGAATAGGGGTAGCTTCTAGAACAAATATTGTCAAATATTGGTCAAATATTCCCGACGTGTGACAGGAATGGTCAAATATACGTGGTCAAAAAAATCTAAAAAATACTCCATTAAAGCTCGTTAAAGGACCATAAAAAAACACAAGACCGCTCTACTAACAGACTGATTAACATAAACTTTGGAACAAATACTGTCAAATATTGGTCAAATATTCCCGACGTGTGACAGGAATGGTCAAATATACGTGGTCATAAAAATATAAAAAAAATTCTCCATTAAAGCTCATTAAAAGTCCATTAAAAAAAAGACAAGACCGCTACGCTAAAAGACATAAGACCGCTGCGCTGAAAGACACAAGACCGCTGCGCTGAAGGACACAAGACCGCTGCGCTGAAGGACTGATGATACATACATCATTCATTTATTACTCTTTGCGGTGGCGGGCGTACTCGAGGGGTGAGACGTTGAATTTCTTTTTGAACAATGTTGAGAAGTACTTCGGGTCGTTGAAGCCTACAGCAAAGGCTAAGTCGGACACACGCGTTTTACCTTTCTCATCGACGATACGCGCAGCCATATTCAGTCGGATATCGTTAACAAACGCAACTGGCGTTAAACCCGTGAGACTTTTCAGTTTGTCGGTCAAGGTGGTGCGCGACATGTTCATCTCACTGACAAAAGTATTGAGCGAGAAATCGAAATCGGAAATATGCCGATTGACACAGTCGATAGCCGCCTGCAAGAACTTCTCGTCCATGGAGGTATAGTTCAAATCCTTGGCGTTGAAGACAAGTTGTTTCCGATAATCGACCACAGTTCGTTTCACCCGCTGCAGTTGCGAAGCAACGATGGAATCGAGGACACCTAAGTCGACAGGTTTGGTCAGATAGGAATCAGCGCCAGACTCGTAGCCCATGATAGTATCGGCGGTAGTCTGTTTGGCGGTAATCAATATGACCGGTATATGGCAGAACTCAAAGGTTGTTTTTATCTTCTGGCAGAACTCGTAGCCGTTCATACCTGGCATCATGATATCAGACAGAATGATGTTGACATTGTTCTGTTCTAAAAGCGGCAATGCCTCATCGGCACTATTAGCAGCGAGAACATGATATCGTTTGCTAAGATGTTGCTGCAAGAGGAACTGCATATCTTCGTTATCCTCCACCACTAATACGGTTGTACCTTCTTCATTGTCGGCTGTCTCTATATCCGCCACAGCACTTAGCGAGGTATCATCGGTTGGCGGTTCGCTTATCACCACATCGCTCGCTTTCTCAGTGATATAGTTATCGGTCTCGCTCGCTGTATAGGCAGTTCGGAGAATAGGCAGAATGACCGTGAAGGTAGTGCCTACGCCTGGTTCGCTATCGACAAAGATGTTTCCATGGTGCAGGTCGACGAGGTTCTTCACGAGGGACAGACCGATGCCTGTACCGATGGTATGTGCCTTGCGGTAATCGCCATCATAGAATCGGCGGAAGAGGTTCTGCAGTTCACTTTTATCCATGCCTAAGCCGGTATCGCTAATCTTCAGTACCATGGAGCGTTGCTCGACATCAGAGGCTAACACTAACTTCACTTCCCCACCATCTTTATTGTACTTGGTGGCATTGGAGAGGAGATTGTAGAGAATCTTGTCTAACTTATCGGAATCGAAATAGCCTTCGGTATCTTTATCCATCTCGGATAGGAACACCCAATTCAGTTTCTGCTTGCGAGCTAACGGTTGGAAGGATACGAAGCAGTTCTCCACGAACTGGGGTATATTGCCTTTCGACACTTTCAGTTTGAGATTGCCACTCTCTGCCTTGCGGAACTCCAATATCTGTTGGATGAGTCGCATCAGGCGGATAGCGTTGCTGGTGATGAGGTTATACTCTTTGACATCGGGGTTCTTGCTCTTCAGTTCGTCGACGGCAGCCACAATGATAGAGAGCGGCGTGAGCAACTCGTGCGTGATGTTCGTAAAGAATTGTAATTTAAGATGGGCAATCTCCTCGGAGTGTCTGCGGTTCTCTTCGCTCTGCGCGAGGGCGTACTTCTGTGCTTGGCGATTCTTTTCGAAATAGTAGATACCATAAGCCGCTAAAAGCAAAGCCAATACATAGAGGGAATATGCCCACCAAGTATTCCATGGAGCGGGTGCTACATGAAGGGTGAAACAGACTTGTGGAGAAGTCCACACATTGTTCGGGTTAGCCGCCATGAGGCGGAAAGTGTAGTCACCGGCAGGGAGGTTATTGTAGAACGCAAAACGATGTTGCGCATCGGTGTAGTTCCAGTTCTTATCCCAACCTTCTAACTGATAGGCATAGTGGTTGAGGGCAGGGTTCTTGTAGTTCAATAGTGCAAAGTCGATCTGGATATTATTGTTTCTATGGTTAAGAAAGACATCTTTGGCATAGTCGATGGTGACGGAGGTTATTTTCTTATACTCTTTCTCGCCGAAGTCACGCAAAGAGCGATTGAATATCTTGATGTCGGTCAGTGCGAGAGCATTCTGTTCGGTGGCGGCAGGCATCTCCGTAGCCCTAATGACATTGACGCCCCCTACTCCGCCTAAGAGGCAGTCGCCGGTTGAGAGTCGACAGACCGAACCACGATAGAAGCAATCGGAGAGCAAACCATCGGTGCGCGTATACGAGAGCACTTGACTCTCTGGATTATCGTTAGACACATTGAGTTGCAGTACACCCATATTGGTTGACATCCATATATTTTGGTGTCGGTCTTCCCATAAGTTGCTCACTGTTAAGTCGGTATAGGAACTCATAGGTTTGAGATCGAACAACTCGAATATATCTTGCTCTTTATTATAGCGCATGAGTCCAGCCTCGGTGCCAGCCCATAGGTCACCGTTCTCGTCAGCCAAGAGTGTCAGTGCACCTTCGGTCTGCAATCGGTTGTTTTCGAGTGTATAAGCTTGCAGTTGCCATTCGTCGAAGTGTGTATCTAAGCGGTAGATACCGCAGTTGCTGGTGGCAATCCAGAGATAGCCATTGTTATCTTCCTGCACAGCATAGACCATTGCAGGCGGCATATCGTCTTTGTCGGGCAGCTGCGCATTGATAGGATGATAGACACCATCTTGCAGCAGTCCGACATCGGTACGGGTCATTATCCACAAGCGCTTTTGTGAATCGACATAACAGCCGTTGGTGTATAAGTCACGAAAGCCACGATTGATTTGATGTGTCTGTTCTGTGAGTGGGTTATAGACCACTATTCCCTGCTCAGTAAAGAAGTAAATCTCGCCGTCTAACTTACTGATGTGTTGCACATGCGAGAGCGATTTATACGGTGCAATGGCTGCAATCTTACCGAATGTTTGCAAGGCATCGGTGTTCTTATCGTAGCGCACAACACCATAACTTGCCACGGAAAGCCACACACTTGTGCCATCTTCTTCATCGCAGATAGCCCGAACGGAGGTACTACCAACGGCAGTTTCTAAGTTATCATTGAAAGACGCAGAGGCAATCACCTTCGGTTGCAAGTCGCATACAAAGACGCCACCGCCTAAGGAGGCTATCCACATCAGTCCATCATTGGTTGGCAGGATAGAGTTTATCTCACCATAAGGCAGAGGGTGCGTGGTACTAGATGGCATGTAATTGGTGAAGCCATCCGACGACATCACTGACAGACCTGCACGGGAACCTATCCACAAGTTGCCCTGTACGTCGGGTGCGATGGCATAGACAATATCATCTAATAGGCTATTCGGGTCTTGCGAATGCTTATACTGCACGATATGGGGGTCTTGCAGGTTATAAGGTTCTAATAGATGTAGCAGACCTTCTCCCCATGTACCGACCCATAAGGTGTTATCGGTGTCCATATACATAGTATGGGAAGACTGCAAGGCGGGTATATGGCTATACTTATAGGCTCTCTTATTCTTGGTATCGTATCGAATGAGCCCATCGGACCAAGTGCCTATCCACAGGTAGCCGGCTTCGTCTTCTATCATTGCCTTCATGTCGGTGGGATCGAGGTCCCATTGCGAGCCGACACAATACTCAAAGGTATCGTTGCCGTTTTGACGAACGAAAAGTCCTTTGTTGGTTGCCACCCATATATCGCCACTGGGAGAAGCCAACACAGCCTCCACACGGCTATAATTAAGCACTGGCATATCGAGTTTCTCTATCTTACCCGAGAGTTTATCTAAGACATATAGACCGTTGTGGGTACCGATCCAGAGGTGGTGATTAGAATCTTCCTCTACCATATTCACGACACTATGCAGCACTTGCCGGTGGGTAGCATGGTCCATTTTGTAGGAAACGATATCGTAGCCATCGTATCGCACTAAGCCATTATAGGTGGAAATCCACAAGAACCCTTCGGAGTCTTGATAGAGTTTGCGGACCTCATTTGTAGGCAGCGTGGTGGAGGAGGAAAGGGGTTGGAATATTAGGTTCTGTGCAGTTGCTTGTAGGCTGAGCAATAGCCCAAGGACGAGCAATTGGTATGCGTTTCTTTTCATGAGGATTAGACATTTTTACAATCGCAAAGGTAAAGGATA
>CAYNMA010000154.1:0-5126 GCA_964398075.1 uncultured Bacteroides sp.
ACTCTTCGCACATAGTTAGCATAAGCCTGTGCTTGCCAACCGCAATTACACTCATCATCAGATAAGATAAAGATTCGGTCATATTCTTTATTATCACTGGTAATAAGTTCGAAAGCTGCAGCTAAGTTAGTACCACCCATGTTTGCTCTACGAAGATACTGACTATATTTAAATAGATTTCGTCCATTAGGGGCTTCTGCATATTTTGCATAAGAGCCAAATTGAATACAATCAGCATTTGTAGCTTGTACAATCGTTGCGGCAATTAAACCTGCTTTGCTACTGCAAGATCCAAACAATCGACCAGTCTTAGCATCACGCATTTCACAACGCATGGAGCCAGAACAGTCCAGTATCACAAGGTTACGTCCTTTACAAACTTCAGCAAGATTAGGAACCGATGCTTCGTAGCCTACTACTAATGCATCCATTACTTTCCGTTTGTTCGATGAATCTGGACAGTCATTGTTTACAATCTCATATGCCGTATCAATCTGATAAGGCATAATCTTTCCCTTGATGATTTGACCCTCATCGGATAAAAGATCACACAATGCAGTAACATCATCACATACTGCAAGTATGTTTCTGATATTACGTAAAGCAGCCAGAATGCCAAGCTTTTTATCCTTTAGGAGCCCATTCCAGTTCTCTGCTTTTGCAGCATCAAGTAATTCTTTTGCTTCTTCTTCTGTAACATTACCAGTTTTCTTAGCTGCAGCAACAAGCTGTCCTGCTTCAGAATTAGCAGCTTCCCAAGTATCCGCTGATACTTTGAGTCCGCGCATAAGTGCATCAATTGCCTTATACTTATGTTCGCCTATAAGCACCTCACCTTGACAGCGATTAATGTTAGGATGAACTAAGTTCGAAAGGTCAATGACTGTTTTCTTATATTTTAAGATCTGGTAGGAATCAGAGGTCTCCAATACGTGACGAAAACCTTTTTTCATGGAATTGGCAAGAATGTCTCCTCCACTTAAAGCGTCATAGGCTGACTTGATTTCTAGCATATCATCAAGACGAAAGATGCAACCGCCCCTGCCAGCTTTCTTATCCCATTTATCAAAGAATCTCTTACCCCATTCTTGCCCTCTTAAGTAGGGAACAAGAAGAGCTGCAGCTATATGATTGACTGTACGCATACCATCGCCAATACAGCGAGAATACACGATAGCCTGAGCTACAAAGTAAGGATCGAGCTTTGATACAAGGTCTTGCAGTCTTTCAATTTGTTCTGAAGTCTCTTTATAGAACTGGGGTTCCATTTTAAGAGTATTCAACATACTAAGAAGTTGAAGTTCATCAGAAAGACTATAAGCCTCGTGACCACAAAGATTTGTGGTATCGGGAGCAGGGATATTATTTACCTCTTTCTGTATCTTGGGAGAATTCATTCTCCCTAATACTTTCTTTAATTCTAAATTTCTTGTTTTCATGACTACTTAATTATTAAGAGAATATTTATAAATATTACTTTGCGAGGATCTTATGAGCAACTTTCTCACTTTCCTCCATTAATGCAATATAAATTTGCATATTAGAGAATCCTTGATCTTTTGCAATTCCTACAAATTCATGTACGAGTTGTTTAACAGTAGGATTTTCATATGAAGTTGCATATGAAAGACCCAACTCATTTTCAACGTGAATAGATACTGAATTCCTCATAAATTTATAATTAAAAGTTAATAACTGTGCCTCGAAGGGGAATCGAACCCCTAAATTCCTTTCGGAATGCAACATTTTAAGTGTTGTGTGTTTCCCAGTTTCACCATCGAGCCAAAATGACTCACCTACAGTTTTTATGGGATGTAGGTGAGTTCTGTTATTCACTCTATAAGTATACGAAACCATTTGTGGGAGTAGTACGAATCGAACGTATTTAAGCTACTTGAAGTACATACCTTTAATCTCCTAACTAGATATATTATAAATGGGTGTTAGGAAGCTTTGCCTACAATCAATGATTGTGTTACCTTTCGCTTTATCTACCAAGCCCTACATATTTGCAACTATGTAGGCACTCCCAAAAATACACTTTTTTATTTAATTGAGAAGTGTAACTCAATTGAGTAAGAAATAGAAAGTATTTTTTTCTTATGAAAGATTGTTTTTCATAATGTTTAATTTTAAGTAGCTTCAGTGAGACCCACACGGACATTACTACTCAACAGATTTTAAGGCTGTTGAGTCTACTAATTTCCCATGAAGCCAGTAATTATTTTATTTCCCTCCAAACATTTCAGATTCAAAATACCCATAGGTATGTCTCCAGTATTTTACCTCATAAGTATGCCTATTATCTTTACAGGGAGAAATATCAAACTTTTTATAATTCTCTATTTCAATAACACCTTTTATTGGTGTTGTAGCGTATGCTGTTTCAACATAGTCATATGTAATATAAAGATTATACTTATCAAAGTCTGACATATGCTCAATTACTATATTACGAAGAAGACTAGTAAAAGAAAGGGCAAATTCTTTTGAGGTTGGCACATGGACTCCATCAATAAGTCGTTCCATAAGCCACTCTGCTGGATTCATTGCTGAGAGGTTCTCAATTAATATTTCTTTATCCAACCCCCGTAATGCACATTTGATAACTGAATTTGTCATAATTTATCCATTCTACTTATTAAACATGTACTGAAGTTCAGAAGCAGCCTCTCTTAAAGATTTAATATAGCATTCTATGCCCATACACGCTTTCTCCTCGTCTCCACTAAGAATATCCTCAACTTGAGACATAGATAAATAATGTGGCATCATAGTTACACCATATAAATCGCCTTTATAAACGTAAATAGGAAATTTATAAAAATTATCTGTGGTTACAGGAAGTTCTAATTTAGTTTGTACTGAAAAATTTGAATATTTTATTTGCATCTTATTTATGAGCTTAATCACCAACTCTAGTTTTAAAATTGTGTTTTACGCCTAAAACCTAAATAGGAAAACTGGCGTCCTCAACATCTTGGAAATACTGAAATAAGTTCTCTTGTACTTAGAGAAAATACAGTTCTAATTCTTATAATCTACATCATTAGTAAAGATGCTTACTACGGTAGGAACACATTATGCCGTGCGGTCAAAAGAATTATACTTATGTATACTTATCAATATCTTTTATATTGAGTTTATTTTACTATGAACGAATTATTTCTTTTTAAGTATATAAGGTTTATTTTCATCAATAAATTCATACAAATCCGAGTTCTTTTTGAACCAAACAATTGTATGCATTCTTGTGTTGTCCCCAAGAATAAGTCCATCTGGAAACTCCTCCAGAAGGACTACAATTTCTAGAATTTCAGTGCTCATCCTTTCCTTTCCAGCCCCAGAGCCATATAAGAATACAAATCAAAAATGCTATAGCACAATATAAATTGCCTGCAATAAATACGGATCCCCATGCTTGTATACAGAAGCACACCAAAAATGAAATAAGGAGAATGTCTTCAAAGTTTTTATTCATAATACTTTAGTTTAGTTAGTACAGGGTACGGAATTCGAATCCGTGTGGCAAGAATGAAAATCTTGAATCCTAGACCTCTAGATGAACCCTGCTTAATTACTGGGAGAAATTGAATAGAGCGACCATGTTTCCATGCGGTTTATGATGAAGTTTTCCTTCTCCCTCATACCAGATGAGTGCTATTCAATAGTTCAGTTAATAAAAATATATTAGAAGTATCTCTAAACTGACTACCCAGTAATAATTATTAAATATTTTGTTTGAAAATTTCTACTACGATATCCAGGTTCATTTTAATCTGTTCCCAGGCATCAATTTTAATGGCATCTTCAAGAGTGCCTGCAGGCCAACTGACCATAAGCCATTCATACTCACAGCGAGCCCAATATCTATACATACAATCTTTAGTTACAAAATGAACTAAGTCAGAATGTGAAGTTGGAGCTATAGAAGAATTACTCATTGGTCACCAATGCCCTTTCTCTGCACACTCTTTATAAGTATTGCAGAGATAAGGCATAATATCATGTTTCATTACCTTATTGGTATTGAAATCATGTAAGAGAATATAAAACGGCTTCATTCGTTATGACTAAGTACATATCCAACAAATACGATAATAAAAAATATAACAAAATCCATATTATATTAAAGGATTTTATTTCTTACTACTATAATAGCTGCCAACTATCATTGCAACTGCAACTAAGATAACAAAAGCTAAACCAGGGTCCATTATTAATCAGAATTACCAAAAATATAACCTATAAAAGCCCCAAGTAAAATGGCTATAACTATAGCTCCTAACATAATTTAGTCAATTGTAGTTATACCATGTTGCCTGAGAATTCTTTTTGCATGTTCAATTGCACGGTGAGTACTATTATTAGTATACTCATTTAAATTGTACACAAAAAGATTGAGTTCTACTTCAGTTACTGGAGTATTTCTAAATGAATAGAGATACTTACGACCAATTCTGGTTCTATGGAAGAAACTACCAAGTCCAGAAGCCCACATAATTGTGGTAATGTACGTTCCATAGCGAATTGCGAGGAGGCCTAATTCTCTACGGTCGAAATGCTTACCAAGATTTTCTTGGCGCATACGTTCAAAAGCTGCTTGAAATTTTTGAACATTCATGATTTTAAAATCTCTTTAATGTTATTGAGTTGTTCTTTGAGTTGTTTATTTTCTAATTCGAGAGAGGCAATTTTTTGCTTATAAATATTACTTTCTCGAAATTGATTTTGAGTACGAGAAGCAAAAAACTGTGAGAGAACTTCAATTTGATGATCTTTTTCTATAAGTGCATTTTCTGCACTACGAAGATTATTTTCGAGAGATGCAACTCGATTGTTAAGATACTTAATTATGTCAATCATAGAATTTTGTATGTGTTATGTGAATGAATAACAATAATACAGAAGGTTGAATTTCCCCATACTTCACCGTCAATAAGTCCTTCGATGTCCTGAATAAACTCGAAATTACGAGATTGCATTAAGTCATTGAAATCATTTTTTGTGAGGGTTTCTTGATCTGTAGACATTGCTTGCATTAGATCTGCGATTGCTTTGTAATTCATACTGGAATTGCTTTAATTACTTTGTGATTATCTATTATCCAGTATCTCCACTCAGCT
>CAYNMA010000155.1:0-5063 GCA_964398075.1 uncultured Bacteroides sp.
TTCAAGCCAACCATCTACTAAATAAAATTCCACAAATCATCTCAAAAGCAATTTTCAGAACATCCCAATAATTTTTGGAAGATATGGGGGATAAGATATTGTGGGGTCGAAAAATATGAGTACCTTTGCGGCGCGTTTACAAACAGCGTATTTATGAGATTTACATTTAGTGTTCCATAGAAGTTATTTAGACGATAATGCAAAAACCAAATTACATTATTGAGGTGAACCATGTGTCCAAGCAGTTTGAGGATGGTAAGTTTGCCTTAGACGATGTAAGCCTTTCGGTGAAGAAAGGCGAGTTTGTAACAATCTTAGGGCCTTCGGGTTGTGGTAAGACGACCTTGCTGCGATGCATAGCCGGATTTCAAGTAGCCACAAGCGGTGATATCCTGTTGAATGGTCAGGATGTGACGCAGACGCCACCGCATAAGCGACCCGTGAATACAGTGTTTCAGAAGTATGCCCTATTTCCTCATTTGAACGTATTTGATAATGTAGCCTTCGGGTTGAAGTTACGCCACTTGGACAAAGCGGTGATAGCGAAGCGTGTTCGTTCCGCCTTAAAGACAGTGGGCATGACGGACTATGAGGCTCGTGATGTGAACAGTCTGTCGGGCGGTCAGCAGCAGCGTGTGGCTATTGCTCGTGCGATAGTCAATCAGCCTGAGGTATTGCTATTGGATGAACCGCTTGCCGCATTGGACTTGAAGATGCGTAAGGATATGCAGATTGAGTTGAAGGAGATGCACAAGCGTTTGGGTATCACTTTTATCTATGTGACGCATGACCAAGAGGAGGCATTGACGCTGTCGGATAGGGTAGTGGTGATGAACGAGGGCAAGATTCAGCAGATTGGCGTTCCGACGGATGTGTATAACGAACCAAAGAATGCTTTTGTGGCGGATTTTATTGGAGAGAGTAATATCTTGAACGCCGTGATGGTACACGATAAGCGTGTTCGTTTCTGCGACTTGGAGTTTGACTGCATCGATGAAGGGTTTGGTGAGAACACACCTGTGGATGTGGTTATTCGTCCTGAGGACATCTATATATGGGAGAATACTTCGCAAACATCGATAGCGGAGCAGCAAGAGGATTATGACCCTGATGACCGTATTCCGAAGGGTAACTTCACACATTTCTATGGGACGGTGGAGAGTTGTATCTTCAAGGGAGTACATTATGAGATGTTGGTGAACACGGAGAACGGGTATGAGTTTATGGTGCAAGACTATCATGTCTTTGCGGTAGGAATGCAGGTGGGCATGTTGGTTAAGCCTGAAGACATACAAGTGATGCAGAAAGAGCGTCTTGCGAACCATTTTGATGGGGAGATTGTGGCAGGTAATAAGGTGCGATTCTTGGATGAGGAATGGGAGATAAAAGAGTCGGATGCGAAGAAGTATGAAGTGGGTCAAGAGGTGGATGTGACGGTAGAGTTCGACAAGATTAACCTGCAAGACTACGAAGAAGATGGAACGCTGTCGGGTGAGGTACACTTTATATTATATAAAGGTGACCATTACCATTTGACTATCCGCACGGATGAAGGGGATGACTTATACGTAGATACGAATGATGTGTGGGATGACGGGGATAGAGTAGGTATACAGATTGCTGCGAAGAGCATCAAGTTAACACCGCGCGAGAAATGAGACTGAGTAATCCTTTTAAGAGTCGTAGGTCGTGGGCGTGGCCCTATATCCTGTTCTTGGTGCTGTTTGTTATCTTACCCTTGTTGCTGATAATAGTCTACGCTTTTCAGGACCCACAGGGGCATTTCACGCTGCGTAACTTTGTGCAGTTTTTCACGACTTCGGAGGCGGTGAACACGTTCATCTACTCGTTGGCTATTGCATTGATAACCACTATTATCTGTTTACTTATAGGTTATCCTGCAGCGTATATCATGGCGACGGAGGAGTTCTCGACGCCGAAGGTGATGGCGATGCTGTTTATCTTACCGATGTGGATAAACTTCTTGCTTAGAACGATAGCAACGGTGGAGTTGTTCAACATGTTCTCGTTGCCGTTGGGTGAGGGAGCATTGCTTTTTGGTATGTGTTACGACTTCTTGCCGTTTATGATTTATCCTATCTACAACACCTTGCAGAAGATGGACCGTTCACTTATAGAGGCGGCATCGGATTTGGGTGCTAATAGGAAGGAGATATTTATGAAGGTTATCCTGCCGCTGTCGACGCCTGGTATCTACAGTGGTGTCATCATGGTGTTTATGCCGACGGTGAGCACGTTTGCTATCTCGGAGTTGCTGACGCGCAATAAGATAACGCTGTTTGGTTCGCTTATTCAGCGTGCGTTTGGCGAGGGAGGTCTGACGATGTGGAACTATGGTGCTGCGTTATCGTTGATAATGTTGATAATCATTGCGTTGACAAGTTTCTTCGGGAACAACGACGATGAGACGGATGCACAGAAAGGAGGTCTGCTATGAGTAAGCAGCGTTCATTCTCGTGGGCACGGTTCTTCTCACAGGCTTATCTGTGGCTGATATTATTGGTGCTGTATGCGCCGATAGTGCTGATTATCATATTCTCGTTCACGAAGAGTAAGGTGTTTGGAAACTGGACGGGTTTCACTTTTGCGTTGTATGAGAACCTATTTACAGGTTACGATAGGGTGGCGCAGGTGCATGTAGACCCGAACTTGTATCATGCTATATTCTATACGGTGGTTATTGCGCTTGTTGCAGCGACTATTGCTACGCTGTTGGGTACGTTGGCGGCGATAGGTATATACAACATGCGGCAGCGAGACCGTAAGATTGTGCAGTTTATCAATAGTATCCCGATGATAAACCCTGATATACTGACGGGTATATCGTTGTTCTTGCTGTTTGTCTTCCTGCATATCAGTAGAGGCTTGACCACAGTGATTATTGCGCATGTGGTGTTTTGTACGCCTTATGTGGTGCTGTCGGTGATGCCGAGACTGACGAAGATGAATCCGAACCTCTATGAGGCTGCGTTGGACTTGGGCGCGACGCCCTTTCAGGCGTTGAAGAAGGTGCTGATACCTGAGTTGTGGCCTGGGATGATAAGTGGTTTTATTCTCTCCATCACTCTTTCTATCGACGATTTTGGGGTGACGTTCTTTACAAAGGGGAGTGGCGGACTGAACACGTTGTCAACGTTTATCTATGCCGATGCACGTAAGGGAGGTCTGACTCCTGAGTTGCGACCACTGTTCTCGCTTATCTTTATCACGATGTTGGCGCTGCTGATTATTGTTAATTGGCGGGCGAATAGGCAGGCGAAGGGGAATAATTAACAATTAATAGGCGCGGTGGAACGGCGGTGATGAACTTTGAAACGGACGTCTGCGGCGTATTGACATGAATTGATCATAAAAGTTTTCGGTCAAAAAATATAAAAAAATAAGAACGAAAATATCAATGACTAACAAATTGTTTTGAAACAAATATTGCCAAATATGAGCCAAATATTCCTCTGTGGAGTTGGATAGATTATCAAATAATTCTCCATTAAAGTTCGTTAAAGAACCATTAAACGGACAACGGACCGCTGCGCTAAAAGACGCAAGACCGTGCTACGCACTAACGGACAACGGACTGTGCTGAAAGACGGATTGACTTATAGAAAACTAAAAACGAATAATATAGAAAATGAAAAAGAATCTACTTAGAGTATTGACCGTGCTGGTGATGGGTGCGGTTAGTCTATCGGCGTGGGCTATTGACAGAGAGCATACGCTGAAGGTGTATAACTGGGCAGACTACATCGATGAAGATGTGCTGAACGCTTTCCCGAGTTGGTATAAACAGATGACTGGCGAGGATGTGGAGATTATCTATCAGACCTTCGACATCAACGAGTCGATGTTGACCGAGATTGAGATTGGTCACGAGGACTATGATGTGATCTGTCCGTCGGAGTATATCATCGAACGGATGCTGCGCTTGAACCTGTTGCAGCCTATTCAGAAAGCGTTGATACCCGATTCGTTGCAGAACTTCGACAACGTAGCACCGTTTGCTGTGGATAAGTTCCGGCAAATGAGTGATAGCGTGGATGTGTCGGATTATACGGTGGGTTATATGTGGGGAACGACCGGTTTCATCTATAATCCGCAGTATGTTCAGGCAGAGGATATAAAGTCGTGGGGGGCGATACTTGACCCGAAGTTCAAGGGGAAGATTTATATGAAGGATGCTTTTCGTGATGTGTATTCGGTGATTGTGCTGTATGCCTACAAGAACGAGATTGCGCGTGGTGAGGTGACTCGGAGCGAGTTGGTTCGTACTATTACGCCTGAGCGTATCGCGCGTGTGGAGAATATCTTATTGCAAGCCAAAGAGAACGTTGCCGGATGGGAAGTGGATTTTGGTAAAGAGGAGATGACTAAGGGTAAGACATGGATGAACCTCTCGTGGAGCGGCGATGCGCAATGGGCTATCACGGAGGCGGCAGAGAATAATGTGGAGTTGCGTTATCTGGTGCCGGAAGAGGGTTCGAACGTGTGGTTTGACGGTTGGTGTATCCCTATCTATGCGAAGAATGCGAAGGCAGCATCGTGGTTTATCAACTATCTCTGTATCCCAGAGAATGCTATCAAGAATATGGAGTTTATTGGTTATGTGTCGGTTATCGGGACACCGGAGGTGTTGGCTTGGGCGAACGATTCGGATACTTGGGCTGAGACGGCTGACTTGAGTTATTTCTTTGGCGAAGATGCGACGGCGGTGCATGCTAATCAGGTGTTTTACCCCGACAAGAGTACGATTGACCGTTGTGCGTTGATGCATGATGCGGGCGACATGAACGAGGAGTTGGTGCGCATGTGGAACCGAGTGAAGGGCGATAATCTATCGATGGGGAAAGTGGTGTTTATCCTATTGGTGCTGGTGGTTGTACTCGGATTTGTGATTGCTCGTGTGGTGTCGAAACGGAAGAATGATAGAAAGAAGTATCGGAAGGGGAAGAGACGGTGATGACAATTAACAATTAACAATTAATAGGCAAGGACGGCCACGGAAAAAGTTATAAACGGACGCCTGCGGCGTATTGACATGAAGGGGG
>CAYNMA010000156.1:0-5062 GCA_964398075.1 uncultured Bacteroides sp.
TATACTTCTTTGTAACCTTATAAACCTATTATCATGAGAAAAATTTCTACACTTTTTACTGTTATTTTTTTGAGTATCGCTATGCAGGCGATGACGTCGGTGGATTTGGGTTTGAGTGTTCAATGGGCGACGTGCAATGTGGGTGCCACAAAGCCTGAAGCCGTAGGCTCGCGTTTTGCATGGGGTGAGACCGACACCAAAACCTCCTATTCGTGGAGCAACTACACGTACGGCAAATCTTATAATGCCATGACCAAATATTGCGACGACAGCGATTATGGTACAGTGGATAACAAAACTGTGCTCGATGCTGCCGACGATGTGGCGACTAAGAACTGTGGCGAGGGTTGGCGTATGCCGACTAAAGCCGAGTGGGAAGAGTTGCGAACGAAATGCACATGGAAATGGGTTGATAATTACAACAGTACTCAGGTGAGCGGTTACACCGTAATGGGTGCTAATGGCAAGTCGATATTTTTGCCTGTAACGGGTTTTGGCTATGCCGACAAGACACAGCAGACCGACATCGGATTCTATTGGTCGAGTTCGCTTCATACAACACCGAGCGATGCATATTATGTGCAGTTTTCGTCGACCAGCGTTGCTATGAACAATAACTTTCGTTTCTATGGTCAAGCGGTGCGGCCTGTGGAGGTCATCAAGCATAGCATAAACATTGTTGCCAGTGAAAATGGTAAGGTTACATCTGCAATCACGCAGTGTGTCCTTGGCGATACCGTTGCTCTCACCGTCGAACCCAACAAGGGCTGTGAACTCGATGAGATAATAGTAAGAGACGCCAACAACAATGCGGTTGCAGTAACTGCCGATTACAAATTTGTCATGCCGGCAAGCGATGTTACAGTAACCGCCACTTTTATTGAGATAGACTACATCATCACCATTAACGACCATATTGAGAATGGTTCTCTTACAGCAGTTTCGTCGGCGCATTATGGCGAGACGGTAGAGATAGAGGTTGCAGCCGATGAGGGATACCAACTTAGTAGGATATTCATTTACGATGCAGAGGGTACGGTTCCGGTAGCAGAAGACCACACGTTTATCATGCCGGCAAGTGATGTGCGCATAACCGGTACGTTTGCTCCTAAAACCGCTACGGGGGTGGAAAATGTTCGCATAGAAAACGGGCGTGTGGTTTGCAACGGCGAGATGCGGATATACGATTTGTTGGGTCGCGATGTGACACGGAATAATGGGCAGTTGGAAGGAGTGTATGTGGTTAAGGTCGGTGCATGGATGCAGAAAATAGTAGTGCAATAAAGGACAACGGACCACTGCGCTGAATGACGGAACTATGTGTGATGTATGTGTATGTATGGATATTTAATACACGGAAACAATGAAAAGAACTGAATTTTGGCAGAGTACGCTGAGCAACACACTTGGAACGATTATCGGCATTGTGCTGACTTTTGGTACAACGCTTGGTTTGCAACGCTGCGAACGAGTAAAGACAGAACGCACCACGGCATTGATGGTGATTCACCATCTGGAATACTATTGCGAGACATTGGAAGAGGACATTGCGCTTCTGCAGATGCAAGACTCCCTAAATAGGGTAGTTTGGGACCATTGGCCTGACCGCTACGACCAGATCCCAGACGACACGCTGCAACTGTTCCTCAACGGTCTGACTATGCGTAGCTTTGTAGCCAATGACAACACAGTAGAATCGATATTCAGTTCGAATATCGACACATGGAAAAGCGTTGGCAGCAGCGAGTTTATCGAATTGGCGGGGAAGTGTTTTTCTGCCACGCACCTGATATCGCAGATACGCGAGGAGATGGACGAATGGAAACAACAAAACTATAAAACGCTCATGCTGACAACTGTCTACACCGACCATCCGACCAATACGCTGGCTGAGACCACGGCTCGAGTATTCTGCTCGCCAGAGCTCTGTTCTTTTATAAAGATACAACGCAATACCTATATTCCAACATTGCAAATGGGGCTGAACATCATCAGGGATTACAACGAAAAGAATAAGCAACTGATGCATGTGACAGGCAGCGATTTGGAACAATTTGGATTTCACGAACACAAAAACTACGAAACAACTCAACCATTATGAAAAGACTAAATCTATTTTTTCTGCTAACTATCAGCCTTTTTATGGTAGCATGCAGTGACCCACAAAACGAACCAGTAATCGGTGACAATAGCGTGGCAGAAGCCCTACCGACCGTCGATCAGTTAACCGAAACCACTTCGCTTCCTGTTGCCATTCTCGGTAGCGGATATAGCGACGTGGCACAGGCGTTTATCAATCGTGTGCAGCAGCCCATGTACGAAGTAGGCAACGACACAAGAGCCATTCTTGTAAGAGGCGAAGAGTTGAGTACTCATTTGGCGGACGAAACCGTACGTAAAGCCATCGACAATGGCGCGGTGCTGATTATCGACCAACCCACACGGCACGAGTTGGGTGTAGCGGTAGACTCAATCTGTTCCACGGAGGATTTTATGCTATCGATGGACGATGAAGAGCACGATTATCACATTTGCTACGACATGGTGGCGCTCGACCGAAATGAGAATATCTATGTGCTGAACGATATCTTCGATGAGGATAACGATACAACCACTTACGCCTTGACGCCTTATATCAGTGGTCTGCACGCCGACCCGTTGGCAGCTTGGCTTAATGAGTATTACGGCGATAGTAAGGCAAGTAGCAGCCGTGCACCGAGACGTGGTCCTTCGGGCGATTTATCAAACTTGATATCGGCACAAAACATTACGAAGACCTACACGCTAAAACCTAACGGCGATCGGTCGTGGAAACTGTCTGGAAGACAGTGTGTTTACACGGTTAGCACCAATATCTGGGTAGTCTATAAATTGGCAGAAGATGCTGATTACTACCTGATTGAGCAGACTATTTGGGGTAATAATCAAAACTTTTGGATTGGAAGTTGGGATCAAGGGAATTGGAGTTATCAAGGTTTTTACTTGAAGGATGTTTATGTCGACAATAAGTTATGGGTGAACAATAGAGCACTATCTCAGTCGGAAGGGGCATACTTGCTGGATTTCTCGCCAACTACCACCAATGGTCAGACATCGGTAACCACCACGACAGGTTGGAATTTTGGAGGACAAGCAGGAGGGACTTTTGGTACCAAAGATAAGAGTGGCAGTATCTCGCTTTCGGGAGGCATAAGTGGCAGTGTGGGTACCACCTATTCTACATTAGATTTGACCATTACTGCCAAGAGTGGCAACGATAACACATGCAACAACAATGCATGCTGGAGTTTCGATATCAAAACCGACAATTATAAAAAGTCGGTTTGGGGATATTACTCGTTTACTACTCCGCCTCAATTGGGGCGTGAAGCCTACAAATCGTCTCAGTGTTGGCAATGGAAAGTGGAGCATCCAAAGACCAATGGTAATTTTCAGCTCTATAGCTACGTGAAATTTGAGTATGCGCTCGATGGTTATAAAAATAGAAACAAACACAGGAAGTCAACGTCAACTAGCTGCGTGAACGAGAATACAGAATATATCACTCTTTGTCCGCCTTATCGGGGTGAGAAGAAATAAGGGATGTTCTAAAGGGATGTTCTAAAAATTCCACGTTTCGTTATTTTGTTACTACTCGGGAGGTCTTTTCACTTTTTGAGTGCTTTGTGGTTTTTATTTGCATCTGCTTGACTTTCACTCAGTCACAATGCTCATACTCTATCACCTTTAAAATCGAAGATTTGAAAGGAACTCGATTCTCTTTCGTTCAAGCCAACTATCTACTAAATAAAATTCAACGAATCATCTCAAAAGCAATTTTTAGAACAGCCCATTAGTTTATTAGTTTAGGAGAAGTTGAAAGGGTTGAGGATTGTTTATTCGTTTATGGTTGTAAGATGCTGTGAATGATGTCTTTATGGACAAAATATTGACAGTTGTCAATGCTTTCCGCAAATTTCATTGAAAGCTGTCGTTGCAAAATGGGCATTTATGTATTATCTTTGCAGAGTATTTGCGGTCATAAAATACTTGGTCAAAAAATAAAAAAACAGGTTGACACGATTACAGGTTAAAATGATTATTAAGGTATAAATTAAGGTATAAATATGACAGAAAACGATTCTTTGAAAGGGAGACTTAAGCATTTTCACACAGCGAAGCCTGTGACGAAGGTTCGTGAGTTGCTCCTCATCTTCTTTAGTCTGTGTCCTTACGCAGTGGCAGTGAATCAGTTATTGGTTCCGAGTAACGTGGTCGGCGGCGGTTTGACGGGTTTGTGCGAGATACTATATTTCGCGACGAACGGTTTTGTGCCGATATGGTTATCGACTCTGACAGTCAATGTGCTACTTCTTGTGATAGCATTCAAGTTGATAGATGGTAAGTTTGTGCTGCGCAGTATTTGGGGCGTGTTCAGTTTGACTTTTTGGTTGAAGATGGTGCCCGTGGCAACAGAGCCATTGCTGCATGACCCGTTCATGGCGAGTGTGGTAGGTGGTATGCTTTGCGGCTGCGGATTGGGTATCACTTTCCTGAATAATGGTACATCGGGCGGTACGGATATCATTGCGATGTTGGTGAACAAATATCACCATATACCCATCGGCAGGGTGCTGTTTTACTGCGACTTGATTGTGATTTCGAGTGCCTATTTCTTGCCGAACGTGCGCGATATTGAGAAGGTGCTGTTGGGTTTATGCTTCACTTTTATGAGCACGAACGTGGTCGATATGATTATGAACAAGGTCCGTCAGTCGGTGCAGTTCTTCATCTTCTCGAAGAAATATGAGGAGATAGCGGATGCGATAAACACGTTGCCTCGTGGTGTGACGATACTGAACGGTCAAGGTTGGTACTCGAAACAGGAGATGCATGTGGTGACGGTGTTGGCGAAGAAAAGTGAGTCGATGCGTATCTTTTCGTTGGTGAAGGAGATTGACCCTGATGCGTTTATCTCGCAGTCGGAAGTGATTGGTGTTTATGGGCGAGGGTTCGAGCCGATAAAGAAATAATTAACAATTAACAATTAACAATTAACAATTAACAATTAACAATTAACAAT
>CAYNMA010000157.1:0-5031 GCA_964398075.1 uncultured Bacteroides sp.
CAGGCAGACTCAGTGCTTTCGCACCTGCCTGAGCTTCACGTCTCCACATTGCGCAACGGATTAAATTTACAATTTGACAATTTACAATTTGACGGAATGACATCATTATATACAAAAACGAGAGAAGGATTTCCTTCTCTTGTTTTTGTTCTATATTGTTCCCAAGAGGATTTTCTATATGTTCTCGAGGGTGCTGTTTCTATGCCTTATTTTCCTAAGTCGAACACAGATTCGATTCTGTGTATTCCAATGGGAACTTTTTCTATGCTTTATTATTTCTCTTTGTCGAGGCGAGCACGGATGGCGGCGGTCTCTTTCTCGTAGCCAGGTTTATTGAGCAAAGCGAACATGTTCTTCTTGTAAGCCTCTACGCCTGGTTGGTTAAACGGATTGACATCGAGTATATAACCCGAGATGCCGCACGCTTTCTCGAAGAAATAGATCATCTCGCCCAAGTAATACTCGTTCAAGCGAGGCATCTCGACGCGGATATTCGGTACGCCACCGTCGACATGTGCCAACATCGTACCCAACTCTGCCATCTTATTTACTTCGTCGACGCGTTTACCTGCCAAGAAGTTCAGTCCATCGAGGTTCTCAGCATCGTGCGGGAAGTCCACACGGTGATTCTGCTCAGCCACGGAGATGACGGTCTCAAAGAGGTGACGCTCGCCGTCTTGGATGTACTGACCCATACTGTGCAGGTCGGTCGTGAAGTCGGCAGCAGCGGGGAAGATGCCCTTATGCTCTTTGCCTTCTGACTCGCCATAGAGTTGTTTCCACCACTCAGCCACATAATGGAGTTTCGGATGGAAGTTAACGAGCATCTCAATCTTTTTGCCGCCTTTATAGAGCACGTTACGTGCAGCCGCATATTGCGCAGCGATGTTTTTCTCGAATGGTACATCCTCGCCGCACAACTTCTCCATCTGCTTTGCGCCTTCAATCAGTTGCTTGATATCGAAGCCTGCGCATGCGATTGGGAGCAGTCCTACAGGTGACAACACTGAGAAGCGTCCACCGATGTTATCTTCGATGACAAAGGTCTTATAGCCCTCTTTGGTAGCCAATGTACGGAGTGCGCCTTTGGCCTTATCGGTGATGCAAACAATCAGTTCCTTTGCAGCCTCTTTGCCAACAGCCTCTTCGAGTTGGGTCTTAAGAAGACGGAAAGCGAGTGCAGGTTCAGTGGTCGTACCCGACTTACTGATACAAATAATTCCGAAGCGTTTGCCGCGAAGTAGTTCTTGGAGTTCGTAGAGATAATCTTCGCCGATATTCTGACCTGCATACACAATCTTTGGAGCGTCTTCACGCATCCAAGCGAAGGTGTTGCTGAGTGCATCAATCACTGCTTTTGCGCCAAGATAGGAGCCACCGATACCGATAGTAACAATCACCTCGCACTTAGAGCGAAGGAGGTTGGCGGTGTTTTGAATATCCTGCAAGTGAGCATCTGAGGTCTCGGATGGCAAGTGGAGCCAACCTAAGAAGTCATTTCCTTTACCATTACCGAGGTGCAAGGTCTTTTGTGCAGCCATTGCACTCTCTTTGTAAGCAGCAACAGCCTCTGCTGACACCGCTTTCGAATAATTGAGTTGTATATCCATAGTTGTATTAATTGGGATGTTCTATCTTAGTTTATCGGTTAATTCACGTATTACAATCATTGGCGACTTATGTTCATAGAGGATGTCATAGACGGCATCGACGATAGGCAGCGAGACATGATAGCGGTCGTTGAGGTCGTGGATGCACTTCGTTCCGTAGTATCCTTCTGCCACCATCTCCATCTCGAGTTGGGCTGCTTTCACGCTGTAGCCCATGGCAATCATAGCACCAAACTGACGGTTGCGCGAGAAGCGTGAGTAGCTTGTGACGAGCAAGTCGCCGAGATAGGCCGAGTCGCTTATATCTCGGTGCATCGGGCTCATGGCAAGGATAAAGCGTGCAATCTCCTGTGTTGCATTCGAGAGCAGTACGGCTTGGAAATTGTCGCCATACTTAAGTCCGTGGCATATACCTGCAGCAATCGAATAGATGTTCTTCATTACTGACGAATACTCCAATCCGAGTATATCCTCGCTCACGGAGGTATGCACAAACGGCGTGGTGAACAGTTGCGCAATCTCTCTTGCCCGTTCCCGATTGACGCACCCAAAAGTGAGGTAACTCAGTCGTTCGAGTGCCACTTCCTCGGCGTGACAAGGACCTGTGATGATGCCGATCTGCTCGAAAGGCACTTGGAACTGTTCGTAGAGGTAGTCGCTCAGCACCATGTTTCCGTCCGATATCATACCTTTCACTGCCGAGATGATGATTTTACTGCGTATACTACGGTGTAACTTATTGAGACTCTGCTTCACATAAGGTGAAGGGATGGCGATGATGAGCACATCGGAGAGCGCCACCACCTCGTTGATATCGCTTGTGAAGTGAATACGGGAGGTGTCGAAGCTGATAGAGGTAAGGTAGGTCGGGTTCTTGCTGAACTGCAGGAACTCCTCTATCTTCTCGGGACGACGCATATACCACACGATATCGGACACATTCGTCATCACGATCTTCGCCAACGCCGTAGCCCAACTGCCGCTGCCAAGGATGGCAATGCGTTGCTGCAATATCGGCACCGTATTCTTCTTTTTCTTAGCCATCATCATTCTCCTTTGTTCTCCTCGGGCTTGCTACTGTGGACCTCGTTCTTCATCTGCGGGAAGAGCAGCACTTCTTGAATAGCGGTCTTGCCCGTCATTAGCATCACCAAACGGTCGATACCGATGCCGATACCTGAAGTAGGCGGCATACCGAACTGCAATGCGCGAAGGAAGTCTTGGTCGATTATCATAGCCTCTTCGTCACCTTTGTCGGCGAGTCGCATCTGTTCTCTAAAACGCTCTTCTTGGTCGATTGGGTCATTCAACTCTGAGTAGGCATTCGCCAATTCCTTTCCGTTGACCATCAACTCGAAGCGCTCTGTGAGGCCGTTCTTGGAGCGGTGTTTCTTAGTAAGCGGCGACATCTCTATTGGGTAGTCGATGATAAAGGTCGGTTGCAGGAAGTTGCCTTCGCAGAACTCGCCAAACAGTTCGTCAATCATCTTACCTTTGCCCCACGAAGGGTCTACCTCGAGGTGCAGAGCTTTGCATATCTCGCGTATCTCGTCCTCGCTCTTGTCGGTAAGATCGTAACCCGTCTTCTCTTGGATGGCGTCTAAGATAGGCAAGCGGCGGTAAGGAGCCTTGAAACTAATCACATTGCCGTCAATGACGCTCTCGGGTTTACCATTTACAGCGATGCATATCTTCTCGAGCAGTTGCTCTGTGAAAGACATCATCCAGTTGTAATCTTTGTATTGCACATACAACTCCATGCAGGTGAACTCCGGATTATGCGTGCGGTCCATGCCCTCGTTTCGGAAGTTCTTACCAATCTCATAGACGCCTTCGAAGCCGCCTACAATCAGTCGTTTGAGGTATAACTCCGTGGCGATACGCATGTACATATCGATGTCGAGTGCGTTAAAATGCGTGATAAACGGCCGAGCCGATGCACCACCTGCAATGTTCTGCAGCGTCGGAGTCTCCACCTCGGTATAGCCCGCCTCGTCTAATATCGCACGCAAGGTCCGCAGAACCGTGGCACGCTTGATAAAGGTGTCCTTGACGCCATCGTTCACGATAAGGTCCACATAGCGCTGACGGTAACGCAGTTCAGGATTATCGAACTTGTCGTAAGCCACGCCGTCACGATATTTGACAATAGGCAGCGGTCGAAGTGACTTCGAGAGCACCGTCAACTCCTGCGCATGAACCGATATCTCGCCCGTCTGAGTACGGAAGACAAAGCCCTTTATTCCGATGAAGTCACCGATGTCTAACAACTTCTTAAACACGATGTTATACATATCCGGCTGAGCCTCGGTCGATATATCGTCGCGCGAAACATACACCTGAATACGGCCTTTCGAGTCTTGTATCTCAATAAACGACGCCTTACCCATCACACGTCGAGACATCATACGACCGGCAATCGTCACCTCTCGCCCTGTTGTCTCATCGCTAAATGCGGCCTTAATGTCTGTCGAATAGTCACTTACAACATATTCAGCAGCAGGATATGGGTCGATACCCATGTCACGCAATGCCTGCAAACTCTGCCGCCTTACAATCTCTTGTTCTGATAATTCCATATAATTTCTATGCTAATTTACAATCAAAATCAAACCATTCCGCCGACAGCAACCCGCTATCAAACAACCCATTACGCACAATCTCCGATCCCTACCCTCATCGTCGACCCATCTTTTCCGCCACGCTTGCAAAAGTACAACAAATATTTCACACAACCAAATCGAAACCAAATACATCAAAATACCCATCCATATCCTACCCCAAACGAGCCCATTACTACCCTACCCAATTCTTAAAGCCGCCAACCCTGAATCTTAATAGAACATATCAGCAGCCAATGTCGAGTCAGCGACAAAGTATCAGCGTAAGATAAGCGTAAGATGAGCGTAAGATAAGCATAAGATTCAGCGTTTCACGTAATAACCACATAATACCCACATCGACACCAAAACGCACCTATTTTATACTAAATCCATTAACACTTACACGACAAATCTTAACGCCCAAAATTCACACCCATCACCCTCACACCAACAAATCATAAAATCTTGCCCCATTGACTTTTATCACGCACAACTAAAAATTCTACATCAATATACGGATGAATCTTCTCGAACCAGCCCTCATCTCTCCTCCGAGCACTTGCAAGCAAACGTAAGTTCACAACAAAAATGCAACATTATAAGCGACAAAAATCCTTCTTCTTTTATAAATAGTTCTAAGTCATCAAAAAAAACATACTATACAAAACCAATTCTCCCCCCAATACTTCAGGGCAACCGCATCAAAATAAAAGTCGTCTATGTATTATTAAGTAGCCCTACCATACTACGATTGTGGAGACGTGATGCGAAGGCTGGTGCAAAGCACTGAGTCTAACGGAGCGAGTGAAGCCCAGTGG
>CAYNMA010000158.1:0-4992 GCA_964398075.1 uncultured Bacteroides sp.
AAAACTGACGAACGTATAGGTGTTGAAAGTTGTTTTAATTAACTGAATATAAAGGTGCTACAGGAGCGAATATCGTCTTTTTTGCGACGAAACGAACATTGACTTTGGTCAATCCGGGGGTTCGAATCCCTCACTTTCCGCAAAGAGATCTAGAGCCATTCTAGACCGTTTTTTTTGATTTTTAATTAATACGATAAACTCTCCCGTAGAGACGGTATTGCATACCGTCTCTCAAATCTAGAGTCCCTCTAGAAAAAGATTTCTTTCCTTTCTTTGATTTCTCGCTAGCGCAGCGAGCAGGAGCTTATAACCTAATCCACGGATACTTCATCCTCCACCTCTTCACTTCCTCCTCCAAGTGTCCCCGAAACCGCCGATACTCCTCCGTCTCAGGATGCAAAGGCGTATGATGCAACTCCGTATACAGCCGCTGCAGCCCTACCACATCCTCCATCGTCTCTTTCGAAAAATAGGTCTGCTTAAACCGCTCCCAGATATACTCTACCGCTTTGGCTGACGGATGAAGCATGTCGTCTGCATAAAACCGATAGTCACGAAGTTCATCCAGCACTATCTCGTACGATGGAAAATAATCCAATTCCAAATCCCCCTCCAAATCCCTTAACTGCTCCACAGCCAATAGCAACACACTCTTACTGATCTGATTACCGTGCATACCGTCTTTCTGATGCCGTATAGGCGACACGGTAAAGATAACATGTTTCCCCCGAAGCAGCGGCAACTGCAGCACCTCACGATACACCTTCACTATCTCCTCCACACACATACAACGGCGACTGAACTCCCTTGCCGGAATCTTATGGCAGTTACTCACCACCGTCCCGTTCTGTTCATACACCCATGCCGTACCAAAAGTGATAATCACCACCTTCGCCTGCTCCAGTTGCTTCTCGCCACTTTTAATGCTCTCCCTCACCCGTTGCAGCAACACATCCTTGTCTGAATAGGAAAAACTACCATGATGCAGCATCGAATGCCACAGTCCCCCATGTTCCACTATCGGAATACACACCATCACTTCGTCCGCCGAACTGTCCTTGGCTCGTTGAAGTAACTGCAAGCAGTTAGCAATACTCTGCGGGTTATACAGTGTCCCAAACGGGTTACTCGACACCCGAAAGAATGCCGACTGCAACCGCTGCGTGATGTTATCTGCAAAACACGAACCTAACGAGATGATCGGGGCATCGTACCCAATCTCCTTCTTCGCATGAGGAATATCTACAAGAGTCATCAATTGCATAGCCTATTCAAAATGCATCACCTTGGCAGGCGAGATACGAGTGATAATAGCCGATGGCGCTACCAATATCAGCATCGATACCAAGAAAGTGCCGACATTAAGCACTGACCACCAACCCCAATGAAAAGCAATCGGCACATAACTGACATAATATGCCGTAGGGTCTAAAGGAATAACATGGAAATAATACTGCAAAGCACAGAGTATCAACCCTATCACATTGCCCCACAGCATACCATTGATCACCAAGAACGATGCCCTGCAAAGGAATATCCGCCGCAGAAAACCGTTGTCCGCCCCAAGAGCCTTCAAGATACCGATAAACTGCACCGCATCCAATATAAGGATAAGCAAACCGGAAATGATATTAAACCCTGCCACACATACCATTAGCAGGATAATGATAACCACATTCATGTTCAGTAACTCGAGCCACGAGAACACATTCGGATTCTGCTCCCTGATGTCCTGCGTGTACAAGAAATTTCCTCGTTCATCGGGCTTATTCCCTACGCGCATCCATACCTTGTCGTGTATCCTATCCAACTCACTGAAGTCCCTAATATTCACATCCACACCCGACACCTCGTCCTCGTCCCAGCCGTTCAACGACTGCACCTGACGAATATCACCCAATACAAAACTCTTGTCGTAATCGCTGAAACAGGTGTTATATATCCCCACAATCGTAAACTTGCGTGACCGTATCTTCTCCTCTATGAAATATGCAAAGAAAGCACTCCCCACTTGCAAATTAAGCAAGTCCGACATGGTCGATGAGATGATAACTTCGTTCTGTGCCTTAGGCAGATGCCCCTTAATAAGATAATCAGTGAAAAAGTCCCAACCCGATGGAGAACCGGCTGACACACTGTCGTTCAGTGGCAACCCCTTAAAGATGATTCCCTGAAAAGCCGAGTCGGTCTTTAGCATACCAGGTTTGGTGGCAAAGCGTTGCACATAATCCACATCCTCAATACTGCTTATTCGCTCCAGTAGCGAGTCACTCACACTGATAGGCTGCATCTCGTAGGTATTGTTGTTGTCAAAGTTGACTATCTGTATATGTGACCCAAATCCTGCTACTTTCTGTTGTATCTCTTGTTTGAAACCAATAACCACAAATATAGTGATAATCATCACCACCATACCTACAATGATAGCCGTCAGCGCCACGCGTATCGCAGGAAGAGACATCTTCTTGTCCTCCTTCCCCTCTGCATAATACAACCGCTTCGCTATCATCCATTCATTCCGCATACCACTCTTCCCGCTATTGTTTAGTTAGTTATTGTTGTTAGTTATTGTTGTTAGTTATCGTATAGCTCTCGTTTCCGCCTGCAAAAGTACAACATTTCTCCCACTTCAGCAAAACACCCCCTTTCTCCTGCCAATATGGCACACACCATCCCCGCGTGGCAGGAAATGGCAGCAAACAACGCTCTGGCACAAAATATGCCTCTCCCTAAGCGTCTGCGTTCAACCACACAAGGCAACGCCGATAAAGATTGTAGAACTAATAAAAACAAGTGAATATGACACAAATCAAACCATTGGCTGACCGTGTTTTAGTAAAACCCGCAGCCGCAGAAGAAAAGACTATCGGTGGAATCATTATCCCTGACAGCGCAAAAGAGAAACCTCTAAAAGGTGAAGTTATCGCCGTTGGTCATGGCACCAAAGACGAAGAGATGCACCTCAAAGCCGGCGACACCGTGCTCTATGGCAAGTATGCAGGCACCGAACTCGAGTTCGACGGTGAGACCTATCTCATCATGCGCCAAAGCGATGTATTGGCAATCTTAGGATAAGGGATGTTCCAAAAATTGCTTTTGAGATGATTTGTGGAATTTTATTTAGTAGATGGTTGGCTTGAACGAAGGAGCAATGCGAGCATTGTGACTGAGTGAAAGGCAAGCAGATACAAATAAAAAACACAAAGCACTCAAAAAGTGGAGAGACATCCCAATTAATAACAAAATAACAAAACGTGGAATTTTTAGAACATCCCATAATTATTAACAGTGTAAATTCTTACAACTATGGCAAAAGATATTTTATTTAACGCAGATGCTCGTGAGCAACTCAAGAAAGGTGTTGACCAGTTAGCCGATGCAGTGAAAGTAACCCTCGGCCCGAAAGGTCGTAATGTCGTTATCGAAAAGAAATATGGGGCTCCCCAAATCACCAAGGATGGTGTGACGGTAGCCAAAGAGATAGAGTTAGACAATGCACAAGAGAACCTTGGTGCACAACTCGTGAAAGAAGTAGCATCAAAGACTGGCGACCAAGCCGGTGATGGTACTACCACTGCCACTGTCCTTACGCAGGCTATCGTCGGTGTTGGACTGAAGAACGTCACCGCTGGCGCTAACCCAATGGACCTCAAGCGTGGTATCGACAAAGCCGTGGCTAAAGTCGTAGAGTCTATCAAACAGCAGTCCGAACTCGTAGGTGACAATTACGATAAGATCGAACAAGTCGCTACTATCTCTGCTAACAACGACTCGGCTATCGGTAAACTCATTGCCGACGCCATGCGCAAAGTGTCGAAAGATGGTGTCATCACCATCGAAGAGGCTAAGGGCACCGATACTACTATCGAGGTCGTTGAAGGTATGCAGTTCGATCGTGGTTATATCTCTCCTTACTTCGTTACAAACACCGAGACTATGGAGGTTGAGATGGATAAACCGTATATCCTTATCCACGATAAGAAAGTAAGCAACCTCAAAGAACTGCTCCCAGTCTTGGAACCAGCTGTTCAATCGGGTCGTCCTTTGCTTATCATCGCCGAGGATGTCGACTCCGAGGCATTGACTACCTTGGTTGTCAACCGCCTGCGTGCACAACTCAAGATTTGTGCCGTTAAGGCTCCTGGCTTCGGCGACCGCCGCAAAGAGATGCTCGAGGATATAGCCATCCTTACCGGTGGCACCGTTATCTCCGAAGAGAAAGGTATCAAACTCGAAAACGCAACCCTCGATATGCTAGGTACTGCCGAGAAAGTGACTGTGAACAAAGACAATACTATCATCGTCAACGGTGCTGGCAATAAAGAGGCTATCCAAGCCCGTGTACAGCAGATTAAGGCACAGATACAGAACACCAAGTCGACCTACGACAAAGAGAAACTGCAAGAGCGTCTTGCTAAACTCTCAGGTGGCGTTGCCGTACTCTATGTAGGTGCCGTAAGCGAAGTCGAGATGAAAGAGAAGAAAGACCGTGTCGATGATGCACTCTCTGCTACACGTGCCGCTATCGAGGAAGGTATCGTACCTGGTGGTGGTGTCACCTACATCCGTGCACAAGAGGCATTGGAAGGACTCCGTGGCGAGAACGAGGACGAGCAGACCGGTATCGAGATTATCCGTCGTGCTATCGAGGAACCGCTCCGTCAGATTGTCTTCAACGCTGGCAAGGAAGGTGCTGTCGTAGTCGATAAGGTACGCCAAGGCAAGGGCGACTTCGGTTATAACGCTCGTAAGGATGTCTATGAGAACATGAAAGCAGCCGGAGTGGTTGACCCAGCAAAGGTTACTCGTGTAGCCTTGGAGAACGCTGCAAGCATCGCTGGTATGTTCTTGACAACCGAGTGCGTCATCACCGATAAGAAAGAACCCAAACCCGAAACCCCGGCCATGAACCCAGGCATGGGCGGCATGATGTAAAATCAGAGCTCTATAATAAACGAAAAAAGGAAGTCCCAATAAGACTTCCTTTTTTTT
>CAYNMA010000159.1:0-4935 GCA_964398075.1 uncultured Bacteroides sp.
TGTCGTCTCCACAATCACAACATGGTCAAACGGGTCTTACGACCCGAACGACACGGGGGCGTGTCGTCTCCACAATCACAACATGGTCAAACGGGTCTTACGACCCGAACGACACGAGGGCGCGACATCTCCACAATCACAACATGATCAAACGGGTCTTACGACCCGAACGACACGAGGGCGTGTCGTCTCCACAATCACAATATGGTCAAACGGGTCTTACGACCCGAACGACACGAGGGCGTGTCGTCTCCACAATCACAGCACGGTCAAACGGGTCTGGCGACCCGAACGACACGAGGGCGTGTCGTCTCAACAATCATTGCATGCACAGACTTTCTTTATTTGGAGTTGCAAAAGTGGAATTTTTGGGACGAAACGATGGGGGATAGAAGTTTGGAGCATGCGAGATTTTGGTGTTAAGGTTTTAGGTGTGATTATTAATGGTTTTGGGTATAAAATGGGTATTTTTGGGGTATGGCAAGGGTAGCGTAAGGGTAGCCTATCTCTCCGTTATCCCTTCGATATCCCTACGATAATTTGGTTGCTTTGGTTGGGGGTGGATATTAATATGGTTCTTTAAGATATGAGGGTAGCGGCTTTTACATTTTGAGGAAGACTGAACACAGTTTTATAGTCTTAAACGGACGCCTGCGGTGAAGGGCGAACAAAGATCGATGGTTATAAACGGACGCCTGCGGCGTATTAGCAATAATTGGTCGTAAAAGGTAGGGGTTATGATATTGATTGAAGTTATTGTCATAAAGTTCTTTTTCGACTGCGTCGAAAAAGCGCAGTATAGTCGGACGGGTCAGATGACCCGAACGACACGAGGGCGTGTCGTCTCCACAATCAGAGCGTGTTGTCTCCACAATCGCAGTATCTATACATACGCACGAGGGCTGTAGTGTACCCAATAGCAAAGCATTATGAATTGAGTTTTCCCACTTATCAAACAGCGAATAATGTATTTTTGTATAGAATATTTGGCGATATGGAAAGAAAGTGTTACCTTTGCAGTAGTTTTTGGGAGTGTGTGCCGGCAGCGGTTGCACGAGCCTGTAACTACAATAATAACAAAGACTTATAACAATGAGAACAAAATTACTTTTATTATCAATTCTATTATCTGGAGCGTTGGCAGTATCGGCTCAGGAGGTAGTAGACAAAGCCACGGTGGTTGGGCAGGCGAATGCGGCTCAGTCGGCAGAAGGTGACTTAAAGAAGATTGACACGGGCGAGAAGGCATGGAAATTCAATGGTGTCGTAGGCTTGAACGCATCGGCGACGGCATTAGTGAACTGGGCAGCCGGTGGTAAGAACAATGTGACCGGTGTGGCTTTTGCTCGTTTGCGACTGCTTTATCACAAGGATGCTATTGCGTGGGATACGAACTTAGACACGGAGTTTGGTTATTCGTATATGCAACAGGATGAAGATCCTCTACAGAAGTCGACGGATAAGATTAACTTGACGACTAAGTTTGGTTGGGAGTTTCATCAGGCATGGTATTTGACCGTGCTCGGTGGTTTCCGTTCGCAGTTTGCTCAAGGTTACAATTATGCGACAGGCTACAACCCATCGGTATCGAAATGGTTAGCGCCATCGTATACCGACATATCGGTCGGTATTGACTGGAAACCTAATGACATCTTCACGGTTTACTTGTCTCCATTGGCTGGTCGTATCACGACGGCTTATGTATCAGGTCGAGTAAACGATAAGGTGAATGAGGCATACCGTCGGGCTTATCTCGCTGGTGAGATTTCTGATGCAGACTACGATGCCAACTACGATTATCGTGATTATTTGAAGGTGAAGTATGGCGTTGTGGAATACGATGAATCATTACAGTCAGTGCCTTCAAAACATGACTTCAATGCACAGTTTGGTCTCTCGTTTAAGGGAGGTATCAACTACACCTATAAAGACCTGAAGATTATCACGACCTTAGGACTGTTTACTCCTTATAAATGGGACGACAGGAAATACGATAATGGCAAGTATGTAGACCATCAGCGTTTCGGTAACTTCGATGTAGACTGGGATGTGGCTATCTCGTATCAGTTCCTTAAGGTGTTGAACGTCACTTTATCGACGAGTCTGAAGTACTACAACGGTGTGATGATTGACAAGACGGACAAGAGCGGTGTGACGACAAGCACGGAGCGTGTTCAGTTCCAGTCGATCCTCGGTTTGGGTATCGGATACAGTTTCTAATGTAATGCAGCAATCGTTTCTTGACTTCCAGTCGAACCTCGAGAATCTGCTGCAGCGGTGCAATGAGTTGTTGCAACAGAATGCGCAGTTGCGTCAGGCGAATGAGCAGCAGCGTAACGAGATAATGCGCACGCACAGCGAACTGGAGTCGCTCAAGAAACAGTATAAGGATCTGCAGACGGCGCATGCACTCTCGGGCGAGACTGAGGACAAGGAGCAGGCGCGTCGCAAGCTGACTTCTATCATACAGATGGTGGATAAGGCAATAGACAAGCTATCGGAGTAAGGATGAGTACGGCGACTACACAACATATAGTACTGCGTATTGATTTTCACTCGATAGAGTTGGATGTTCCTCGCGAGCAAGAGGCGGCGTACCGCAATGCGGGCGAGCAGATTGATAGGCTGTATAAAGGATACCAGCAGAAGTATCCACAGTTGTCTCCAGAGAAGGCATGGCTATATGTAGCATTAGATGTAGCAGTAAACTTGCAACTAGATATACAGACGAAGGCGCTGAAGCCGGTTCAGGACTTGATAGAGGCATTGAACAAGCAGGTGCTTGATACAAAGGAGACTATCGAAAGAGAGTTGCAAGAGCCAACAAAACATGAATGAACTAATACTTGATAATACTAACAATTAAATGTTACAAAAATGGAACCTATCTTTATCATACTAATAGGAGTGGGTGCTTTTCTGCTCGGCGGAGGCATCTGCTTTATCATACTTAAGTATGCGGGTAATGGCGTGTTGACGAAGGCACGCGAAGAGGCAGAGATCATCAAGAAGAACAAGATTATCGAGGCCAAAGAGAAGTTTATTGCGCTGAAGTCGGAGTACGACAAGACGGTGCAACAGCAGAACCAGAAGTTGCAACAAGCGGAGCAACGTCTTGGTCAGCGGGAACAACAGTTGAACCAGAAGCAGAGCGAGGTGCAGCGTGCTCAGAACGAGATCAATCAGAAGCATCAACAGTTTGAGCAGCAGCAGCAAGCCATCGAGTTTAAGCAGAAAGAGGTAGAGAAGATGCACAAGCAGGCGCAGGTGCAGTTGGAGACTATCTCGGGGTTGTCGGTGGAAGAGGCTAAGCGTCAGTTAGTGGAATCGCTTAAGGACGAAGCGAAGACGGATGCGATGTCGTATGTGAACGAGATCATGGAGGAGGCGAAACTCAATGCCAACCGTGAGGCAAAGAAGATCGTGGTACAAACGATACAGCGTGTTGCCACGGAGGCTGCTATTGAGAACTCTGTGACCGTGTTCCACATCGATAACGACGAGGTGAAGGGTCGTATCATTGGTCGTGAGGGTCGTAACATCCGCGCCTTGGAGGCAGCCACTGGCGTTGAGATTGTGGTGGATGACACTCCAGAGGCTATCGTGCTTTCTGCGTTTGACCCTGTGCGCCGTGAGATTGCCCGACTGGCATTGCACCAGTTAGTGACGGACGGTCGTATCCACCCAGCTCGTATTGAGGAGGTGGTTGCTAAGGTGAAAAAACAAGTGGAGGAAGAGATCATTGAGACTGGTAAACGCACCACTATCGACCTCGGTGTGCACGGGTTGCATCCGGAGTTGATTAAGATGGTGGGTCGTATGAAATACCGTTCGTCTTATGGTCAGAACCTATTGCAGCATGCGCGCGAGACAGCGAACTTGTGTGCCGCTATGGCATCGGAGTTGGGGCTCAATCCAAAGAAAGCACGTCGTGCAGGTCTATTGCACGATATAGGTAAGGTGCCGGAGGACGAACCGGAGTTGCCACACGCAATATTAGGTATGCATCTCTGCGAGAAATATGGCGAGAAACCGGATATATGCAATGCTGTAGGTGCTCACCACGACGAGGTAGAGATGGAGACGATGTTGGCTCCGATAGTGCAAGCGTGCGATGCCATTTCGGGTGCGAGACCAGGTGCTCGCCGCGAGATAGTGGAAGCATATATCAAACGACTGAACGACCTTGAGAACCTTGCATTGAGTTATCCTGGCGTGATCAAGACTTATGCTATTCAGGCAGGTCGTGAGTTGCGTGTGATTGTAGGTGCAGACAAGATGTCGGATAAGGAGACGGAGTTGCTCTCGTTTGACTTGGCTAAGCGTATTCAGGACGAAATGACATATCCTGGTCAGGTGAAGATCACAGTTATCCGTGAGACTCGTGCGATATCGTTTGCGAAGTAGGATTGTATAGTTCCTGCTCGCACTGCGTGCTCACGAAAAATTGAGAAAAGGACTAAGTTTTTCCTTTGAAAATTACAGAAAAGCACCAAGTGGGTATAGGTTTCCTTGCCACTCGGTGCTTTTTCCTTGCCACTGCGTGGCAGAGAAATAAAAAGAACCTCAGTACGAGCTAATATCTCCTACTCGCTGTGCGAGCGAGAAAGAAAGAAAATAAAAGAAAGAGACTGCCTACGGTTGTCGGACACAAGACCGCTGCGTTGAAAGAATAGTAGAGGCTGCTTAACGATTAGTTAGGCAGCCTCTGTTGGGATGTGATGCCGTTTATATACAATGAGAGACGGTATGGAATACCGTATCTGCTGGGAGGTGATGCCGTTTATATACAATGAGAGACGGTATGAAATACCGTCTCTACTGAGATACCATGACATGTATATATACTGAGAGACGGTATGGAATACCGTCTCTACTGGGATGCAATGACATGTATATATACTGAGAGACGGTATGAAATACCGTCTCTACTGG
>CAYNMA010000160.1:0-4769 GCA_964398075.1 uncultured Bacteroides sp.
CGCCTTATTCGCCCCCTCCCCCTCCGCTAATACACAAACCCCACGCACCACAGCGGCAACTTATGCCCTATAGGCGTCTCGATGTCGTCCGCCAAGATATACGACTCCGGCACATCGGCTATCTGTGTATAGTCCTTGCCACTGCCACCCACTTCGAGCGTGTACTGCCCATCCACCAGAAAATCGCCATTGGCTTTCTTATACTCCACCTGATGCTGATATATCAGTTGATTGATAGCAAAAGTCTCCCGCAGCGTACCCTGCCGCATGGGCGTATAAGCCAATGTCGTCAGTAGGTTCGTGTTCTCGATGTATATCTTATCGGGCTTCTGCAACCGCTTGATGCTCTTGTTGTCGCAGTATAATAGATTCAGCAACCGAGCCTTCTGCAAGTAACTGAGATACCCAAGTATCGTCTCCCGCTTGAGCCCCGTCTGCACCGATAACTTCTTGATATCCACCTCGTAAGGCTCACTCGTCGATAGCACATTCAGCAACGCTTTTATCTTCCGTGTGTTCGCCACTTCCACACCGCAGATGCGTGGTAACTCGTTGTCTATCACATGCGAAGCCACTTGCTCAATGGCCACATGATAGTCTATCGGGTTCTTGATGAAATACGGATAGTAGCCGTTCTCAAGATAGTCTTTGAAAAACTCCAACGGACGACACTGCGCATTCACCTCCAAGCATATCTCCATCGGGTTGTGCAGTATCTCCTCCAGCGGACGAGGCGCTATCTCGATGCCTCTGTAGAACTGCAGGTATTCCCTGAACGACAGTCCTTGTATATCGTGATTGATGCACCGTCTCGACAGGTCTGCATCGCCTTGCATCATGTCCAATAACGACGAACCACTTAGGACAATCTTGAGGTCTGGATACGAGTCGTACGCCTCTTTGATAGCGATGCCCCAATGAGGATATTTATGCACCTCGTCAAGGAACAACCGCTTGCCGCCATGCTTGTAGAAACTATCGATAAACTCCAGCAGGTCATGGTTGCTGAAGTAGGTGCTGTCGAGCGAACAGTACAGCACCGACATATCCGATGGCGAGAAATGTTGCTTGATATACTGCAACATCATCGTCGTCTTGCCCACGCCTTTGGCGCCACGAATAGCCAGCAACTGAGCCTCCCAGTTGATACTCTTTGCGCAATCCCGCACAATATTCATAGGCGTCCCTGCCAATATCCGCTGATATTTCTCAATTAACTTATCCATAATACATCATACATAATATATCACAAATTGTTGTGTCCTTTGTATCGGACACATTTCGCCATTTTGTGTCCTTTGTATCGGACACGCTGCAAAGTTACTGCTTTTGTTTGATGTGTGCAAGAGAGGGTGTATTTTTGCTGCGCATTCATGATTGCACGTTGGTGACTTTGTGTTAGTGATTTTATGTCAATGCATGATGTTCGTGTTTTAGTCATTCATTCTCGTTGGTGACTTTGTGTTAGTGATTTTATGTCAATGCTTTTGTGTTGATAGTTGTTGATAATGAGTTGATAATAGTCTTTGACTCTATTTTTTAATGGTCTTTTAATGGGCTTTAATGGAGAATTTTTTAGATTTTTTTGACCAAGTATTTTGTGTCAATCGTGTTGATAATTGTTTTTGACTAAGAATTTTGTGGCTAATTAGTGGTAATACGGCGTAGCCGTCCGTTTACAAGTCTTTCAGTGCAGTGGTCCATTGTCTGTTTATGACTCATTCATGTCAATACGGCGAAAGTCGTCCGTTTAATCCGTCCATCAATGCAGTGGTCCGTCGCCTTTCTTCGCAGGCTATCAAAAAAGACTGCCTGACAACTTGATTGTCAGGCAGCCTTTGCAGGCGTTATGCCTTGGGACTACATGGGGTAGGCTTGTGCTACCCGTGGTAGTGATGTACCTTTCTGATGGGTTGCGCTATCGGCTGTATGTGCTATTCGGATAGCCGCTCCATCTTGCTTGGAACCGACTTATCCTTGATAGTCGTTCCACTCCTGATTGAAGACGTACTGGTAGACAGTCCGGAATACCGATTGACTCTTGAAAGCCGCTTGGTCTTGCGACACCTTGGTCGGGTCTTTCAGTCTTTGCCGAGTGGAGATTACAACAGCCCTAAACTTCTGATGTATATTCAACTCGGTTTCGGAATACGGATGGTTTGTCGTGTCTCTCTCGCCGGTAGCCATGCATCCTTTCGGATACTTGTTCGATTTCCGGTAGACGGACGTGAAGCCATACTTCGTTCCATACACTCTGCCAGAGGCATAATCAATAGGAGGTAAATAATAAATTTTGCCTGCCATATTTTTAGTTTTTTAATGACCACCCTCGGTTGTTTGACTGCGCCTTGGGTGGTCGGGTTAATATTATTTTGTATCGTCTCTCAATAGACGGCATTTCGTTTCTCGGAATAGAGCGGAGAAAGGGAGGCGCTCGTGCTTTTAGCGGGTTCATGACTCAAGGGCTATTCTTAAAATTCCACGTTTTTAAGTTTTGTCACTAATCGAGATGTCTTCTCACTTTTTGAGTGCTTTGTGTTTTTTATTTGTATCTGCTTGCCTTTCACTCAGTCACAATGCTCGCATTGCTCCTTCGTTCAAGCCAACCATCTCCTAAATAAAAATCCACAAATCATCTCAAAAGCAATTTTTAGAACATCCCTTACGCATTTTTCAGTTTAGCGTACTCTTGGGCGAACATGAAGCCTCTCAGTGTTGCGTATTTGGAGTGCTTCTGTGCTTTCCACTGCTTCTCGTAAGTCTCCTTCTGCTCGGTAGTGAGGGTAGTGAGTGCATCAAGGGCTTGTTTGTAGCGTTGATGTGCCAACTGTTCATTTTCCGAGTAAGGGTTCTTACTTAAGTCGCGAGGTTCGCATATCTTGCCGGAGTAACCGGTCTTACCTCTCGTTGCGAGGTAGAAGTCGGAGTGTTCACATATTTTCCCACTCCAACTCTTCACTAAATCGATAGACTTATATTTAGCCATACTTTTTTGTTTTTTTATGACCGCCTTGGACGGTCTGGTTACTATTTAACATTTAATTTTTATTTTTTTAATTTTTTAATTGTTGTGTCGTCTCTCAATAGACGACTTAACTGCGGGCGAGGGCATCTACGTCCCCAGTGGGTGCACGAATGGGATGTTGCATATTATACATCTATTGTAGTGTTATGTGATGTCCTTGGTTCGTAGGGGTTCTGGCCTGCATATCGCTTGGCGAACTCTTTATACCATGCTTTTTGTTTGGCAGACTTGCGACGTGGACAACGTTGCACGAAGACCTTACCGAATCTGTTCTTTCGGCAATAGAAATCGGATTTGACTGACAACTTACCTATACAAAAGTCAATCGGGCGTATGAAAACTGCTTCCATAAAAACTGAAATTTAATTATTACTACTTACTGTTTACTTTGGGTCATCCGGCACAAACACAAAAAGCACTCGGAGGATGATTTCCGAGTGCAAAATTACTGCCGTACGGCCCGTCAGGAAATAGATGTATCCTTTAGGTAAAAGAAGAAAAACATAGGGGTTGCTGATTATTAATCATTTAGCAATCCCGCGCAATAGGCCACGCCTAGTTTTTTTTGTTTTGTATTTGTGTCAAATCTTTCAGTGCGTTCTCCAAACTTTCTCTTAATTCTTTTTTTAGGTCTTCTAAGTTGCCCGTTCCTGAATTCATATATTGGCTGAGGAGTTGAGATATACTACTTTGGGGATAGTGAAAACCATATTTGAGGATATGACCTACGAGAGGGTCTCTTCCGGATATATCAATTCCATGGAAATAGTTAGCATAGAACATGGCAGACAAGATAGCTGTGATTTTGGACTTGCATTTGCTATTGATTTGTACGTATCCTTTTGAAGATTGAGAGAAGGTGTTCAGTTTCTCTTTTAGTTCTGCGATTTCGTTGTCTTTCTTTTGCAGTTCGTCTTTCAGCTGTTGTAGTTGTGGAGAGTCCTGTTCGTTGTTGTTGATGGATAATGTAGAATTCGGTTTCCCTGTCGCTATCTCTTCTGAGATGCGTTGTGGCGAGGCGAAATATCCTTGTATATAGTCAATGAGATGCGTTTTCGTTGCTGTGTCATAGTCCTCTTTCGACATGATGTCGGAACTATGCTTATAGACTTGAGAATCCATAGTGAGGGTGTCTTCGATACGTTCATAAACAGAGGTATACCATTCTGGTAGTATCTGTTGCGTAAAGAAACAATCTGTATTTTTTACAAGACTATGTTCTAATAGATCTTCGTTTGGGAGTTCTATCATAGTTAAGAGGATGTGCAGAGTTTGGAAAGCCAATAAATTATCGGTCACGCATTGTCTAACATCTTCAGGATTATGGTCTAAGAGTTTGTTTATCTCGTAAGGGATGCATTGCAAATCATTGAGGAGTAGGCAGTCTGAGAAGTCTTCGTATTGCTTGAGATAATCCAAGAATTGGAAAGATAGGAAGAAAAGGTCTTCTAGTGTTAGAAGACTATTATGCGAGTAATTGTCATCATAGGACAGTTTGAGCCACTGGTAGACGATGTTGTCTTGGTAGTTGTCTTTGATGGATTGTCTTTCGGCGAGGTTAGCCATTCGGATTGAATCGGTAAAATATTGCATACGTTAAAAAAGTTGAATTACCCCGCAAAGATACAAAAACTAAATTGTATGTGCAAGACTTGGGGATATATTTAGACAATAGACCGCTGCGCTGCCGGATGACTTAAACGGACGGCTATCGCCGTATTGACATGAAGGGTCATAAATTTTT
>CAYNMA010000161.1:0-4572 GCA_964398075.1 uncultured Bacteroides sp.
TTAATTGTTAATTGTTAATTGTTAATTGTTAATTGTTAATTGTTAATTGTTAATCGCCACCGTCAATCCATCCCGTAGCGGCAGTATCACTTTCTCCACTCGCACATCTTGAGCCACCATATCATTGAAGGCTCGCAGTCCGAGTGTCTGTTTATCCTTGTCGTAGGCAGGGTCTATGATGTTCCCCGACCATAAAGTGTTGTCGGCAAGCAATAACCCACCTTTGCGCAGCAAGGGGAGGGTACGCTCATAGTACTGACAGTACTCTCTCTTGTCGGCATCGAGAAACACGATATCGAACACCTCATCTTGCAACTTCTCTATCTCCGACAACGCATCGCCTATATGCAGTTGTATCTTGGGTGCTAACTCAGGCTTGAGAGCGAAGTTATGCAAGATGCGCTCTTCCATCTCATCGTTCTTCTCGATGGTATGCAGTACGCCGTCTGCCGTCAGTCCCTCTGCCAAACAGAGTGCAGAGTAGCCTGTGAAGGTACCCAACTCAAGGATACGCCGTGGCTGCATCAGCCGACTGATGATACTGAGCAGTCGGCCTTCTACTGCACCGCACAGCATCTGCGGATGCACCGTGTATTGGTTCGTCTCTCGATAGATACGCTGCAGCACCTCATCCTCCTGACTGCTATGCTGCTCGATATATGTCCTCAAATCCATAATGTTATGTCTAGAAACTAGATAATCTAGAACCTCTAGAACTTCTAGAGCCTCTAGTCTTTCATTTTCTCTGCAAAGGTACAACTAATTGTCAAATTGTCAATTGTCCAATTGTCAAATTATTCATACCTTTGCATCGTTAAATTCAAGGGATGTTCTAAAAATTGCTTTTGAGATGATTTGTGGAATTTTATTTAGTAGATGGTTGGCTTGAACGAAGGAGCAATGCGAGCATTGTGACTGAGTGAAAGGCAAGCAGATACAAATAAAAACCACAAAGCACTCAAAAAGTGGAGAACACTCCAATGAGTAACAAAATAACGAAACGTGGAATTTTTAAAACATCCCTAAATCATGTGGCGTCTATATGCTATATTATCAGCACTTTTTGCAGCGCTGACCACTATCTTTGCCAAGATAGGACTGCACAATGTCAATTCCGACCTTGCAACGGCTATCCGTACTACAATCATCCTGCTTATCACATGGGGTATCGTACTCTTTGGGCATAAACTAGAGGGTATCCAACAGATAAGTGGACATACTTGGCTCTTTCTTATCCTGTCAGGTATCGCTACCGGACTGAGTTGGCTGTTCTACTTCAAAGCCCTGCAACTGGGCGATGCTTCACGAGTAGCACCTATCGACAAACTGAGTATCGTCATCACTATCCTGCTTGCTTTTATCTTCCTGCACGAGAAGATAACACTCAAGGTCCTTATCGGCTCACTCCTCATCACCGGCGGCGTACTCCTGATGCTCTAAATGATACCCATTTGCATAGTACGATTATTTTATGTACTTTTGCTGCGAATTAGGTAAGAATGCAATACTATGGATTTTAAGATACTGAACTTTACAATATTTTGTGTAGGTAGCGTGGCGCAATACCTCAATAAGAACGCTCGGGAGGTGTATCATAGCATGCAAAATGCAGGGATAATAGATAACTATATCATCCCTTGCTATGATGTACTGCACACTTTCTCACGAGAGTATATAGTTGACGATCTCGTCTCCCTCATGCAAAAGAAAGGTATCCTTACTGCTAATAAATAAACATTACCTATACTGATACTTTAACTTCGACTGAAAAATACGAATACCTCAATCATCACAGATTCTATAATCATGCAAGCCAACCCTGCTATATTGCAAATGAAGTATGCTCGGATAGTCAAACTATTTGCAGAGCAAGCCAACTTGTCGTACGAAGAGGCTCTTGGCAGGTTCTATGATTCTACTACCTACGACTTAATTAGTAACGGTGTTGCTGATATGCATTGCTTTAGTGATGCCTATCTTGCCGATGAACTTTTGATTGAATATGGCTATAAACATAACCCTCAAACAGCATAGCGAATAACATGACATTTTCTGAACTTGGTCTATCTCAACCCCTTATAAAGGCTGCTACTGCTTTAGGCTTCGAACAACCTACACCCGTGCAAGAGGCTGCCATCCCTTTTCTGCTTAACGAGCAAGGTGACCTCATGGCTCTTGCGCAGACCGGTACGGGTAAGACTGCAGCCTTTGGTTTCCCTCTCCTGCATTTCTTGAACGAGAAAGAGACTACCAATCAGACTCATGCCTTGCTGCTTGCGCCTACGCGTGAGTTGTGTCTGCAGATAGCAAGCGACCTCAAGCACTATGCACAGTATTTGCCACAGATTCGTATCGTAGCGGTATACGGCGGCGAGGATATACGCAAACAGTTGATGCTGCTCGATAAGACACCTCAGATCATTGTAGCCACTCCAGGGCGACTGCTCGACCTGATGCGACGAGGTAAGATTGTGCTCTCCAATGTCGAATATCTGGTACTCGACGAAGCCGACGAGATGCTCAATATGGGCTTCCAAGAGGATATAGAGACTATCTTGCAAGAAGTGCCAGAGCAGCGGCGTACGATGTTGTTCTCGGCTACTATGCCTCGTGAGATTGCGCAGATAAGCAAGCGTTATATGCACGATGCCCACGAGATTCAGATAGGCGAACGCAATGCGGGAACAGAGAACGTAGAGCATATCTACTATGTCTGCCGTGCCCAAGATCGATATCTCGTTCTCAAACGCATAGTAGACTATAATCCTGATATCTATGGCATCGTTTTCTGTCGCACAAAAGCCGATACGCAAGATGTGGCAGAACGGCTGATTAAAGATGGCTATAATGCCGATGCACTGCATGGCGACCTTACGCAGGTGGCACGAGATAATGTGATGCAGCGTTTCCGACTGCGTGCAGTGCGACTGTTGGTGGCAACCGATGTGGCAGCACGAGGACTCGATGTGAACTGCCTTACGCATGTGATAAACTACCAACTACCCGACGATCCCGAAGTCTATACGCACCGTTCAGGACGTACAGGGCGTGCCCAACAGAAAGGTATATCGATCAGTATCTTACATCAACGTGAGACAAGGCGTATCCACAACCTCGAGAAAATGCTCCATCGTGAGTTCCGCTATCAAGCCATACCTTCGGCTACGGATGTGTGCAAGAAACAGTTGTTCTATCAAGTGGGCAAACTGCAGCACGCCGATACCGACCTGCTCAATAACTCCGACTTCACAGCCGAAGTGCTGACCGAAGCCATGAAGGTACTCGACTACCTGCCGAAAGAGGAACTACTCAAACGCTTTCTTGCTCTCGAGTTCAATCGTTTCCTTTCGTACTATAAGGATGCACAAGACCTCAATGTAGAGAAACCGAATACGCAGCATCGTGACGACCGTCAACGAGGGAAGCGTGATGCAGAACCGAAAAGCAATGGACGCATGATTCGGCTTAAGATAAACGTCGGAAAAAGAGACGGTATGTCACCCAAGCGTTTCCTTGGATTGGTCAACGAAGTAACGCACGACCGCGCTATCCATATCGGAAATATCGATATTGCGCCTAACTATACCTTCTTTGATGTGTACCCCGACCAACGACGCAAGTTAGAGAAAGGTTTCGCTATCTACGAGGACCTGTTCATTCAAGAAGTAAAAGGAAAAAGAAAATAGTTCTATTGGCTAATTATATAATAACAATTACTAACAATTAACAATTTAGGGATGTTCTAAAAATTGCTTTTGAGATGATTTGTGGATTTTTATTTAGGAGATGGTTGGCTTGAACGAAGGAGCAATGCGAGCATTGTGACTGATTGAAAGTCAAGCAGATACAAATAAAAACCATAAAGCGCTCAAAAAGTGGAGAAACATCTCAAATAGTAACAAAAAGTAGTAACAAAATAACGAAACGTGGGATTTTTAGAACATCCCTTTACAATTATGAAAAAGTTTATGGCAATATTAGCAACTGTTTTGCTATCGCTCAGTTCATGTTCCAGTCACAGTCAGTTAGGTGCTTTCAATGACCTACCTGCGTCAGCACAGAGTTTTGTCAATTCCTATTACAGCGAGGCAGATGTGGCTTTCGTCAAGGTAGAAGGTAGTGGCTTGTTTGCCGAGTATAGTGTGCACCTCAATAGTGGGGTAGAGATTGAGTTCGACCACAAAGGTAATCTCACCGAGATTGACTGTCGCCCTTCCGCTGTGCCCGATGGTATCGTACCACAGGTGATTGTCAACTATGTAGCATCGAAGTTCCCAACTGCTTTTATCGTGGCATATCATGTCGACCGTCACGACCAGAAAGTTGACCTAAGCAACTCACTCGAGTTGGAGTTCGATAAAAACGGTAACTTCCTTCGTATTGACGATTAAGGAGGTATAAGAAAGACGAAACATCCCTTATTCTGCTACTTGCGGATTGCAAAATGTAGATTTTTGCCTTAAAACTGTGTTTTATAGCATAATTTCTTGACAGGTTATTTGGTCATATACCGAAACTGCCGTACTTTTGCACCGTGTTTTTCATGGTATTAGATTTAAGGTTAAGTAAAGA
>CAYNMA010000162.1:0-4544 GCA_964398075.1 uncultured Bacteroides sp.
TGTTTATGGGAATTATTTTACTTCACATATTACTATAATATTCCAAATAAAAAAAAATAAGAAGAGACATATAGTTTTTTTCTATACATCTCTTCTCCTTATTAGATATTAATATCCTTGATATCCTTTGCCTTTAATATAGAATTGTGAAGGGTCTTTACTAAACATTCTTCTTGCTGTTTGTAAGTGTTCAGGAAAGTTTTGCATTTTTGTGCCATAACGTCCCTTAGAACTTCCTGGCTTAGTCCAAGACCCTACCTGAGTGAATCTTACTTTGTCATTTTCGGGGTTATACATTATTTGTTTAACATCACCAGGTTCGTTAGAATTATTTATGTATTGATTAACTAAAGGTGCTCGTTTCATTTCACCATTTTCATCATAATCAGATACACTTATATCTTTAAAATGTTTTCCATTATCTCCGCCAGTATAATTGATATTTGGGTCATATCCATAACTCATATGTAAGTAATCTTTTGAACTCTTGGAATATTTGTTGTTATATGCTTTTATTCCTGCATTTCTCCCATCTATTGATTTGTTAAAATATTTTGCATAGTCATCATTATTTGTGGCTGCATTCGCTTGTTCTTTGCGCTTGTTAGAATATGATATATAGGTTTCTGGTGCCAACTCATTCAATGCCTCATTTACACAGTTTCTAATGATTTTATGAAGATCATCTTCTGTTAATCTTATTTTTTTTGTATCATTTTATATTAGATTTTTTTATTTATATATTATATATATAAATATTAATATCTAGGTAAAAAAAGAAGATATAGAATAGTCTATTATACTTTCCATATCTTCTTTAATTATTTGTTATTATTATTGTTTTTCAAATTCCAAATATGTTTTACCACATCTTTCTGGATTAAATGTTTTTAGGTTGAAGTCATACTGTGTTGTCATACCGATTAGTTCTGCTTGGTTTACTTTATCTTTCGGTTCTACAATGAGCATTAATCCATTAGGTTTTATATATCTATATGCTTCTTTTATATATTCCATATAGTTTGTTCCCCATAATGACATACAGAATATTGCGATATCAATAGAGTTATCTTCAAGATAATCTTTTAGGTTAGATATATCTGCTTCAATTATATCTTTATTACCATCTATTGCTATATGATCGAAAGAATACCATTGTTTATAGTAGTTTACTAATGTTTTTAATTTATTAGTACCGCATCCAAGATCTGCAATTACTTTATTTTTAGTACATATGAAGTTTTCGTTATTTAATCTATCAGCGATAACATTCAATGGGTCTTCGTTCCAAGATTTTTTGTTTTCTTCTCTTTCCATGTGATATTCTTTCCACATATTGGGGTTTTGTTTAAAATATTCATGCATATGTTTTGACGAAGAAGTATTTGCTTTTCTATGAATGTTATTAATTATAGAATCTTTATATTCGATTTCATCTTTTATATCAATAGAATTATCTTTAACAACCATTATTGGTTCGATAAATTCTCTTTTAACAGTGAAATCAGTTATTCCTTCTTTTAATTTTTGTATTGCTTCATTTAATAGTTTTTTTCTATTAATATTAAATACAGAAGTAAATACCCCATCAACAACAGCATCTGACAAGGTTTTTTTGGTTTTAACAATATTATATCGTTTTTCATCCCAAGACCACAATGTATGCTTATCATCGTCTAAAGGTATAAACACTTGCGGAATAATGATAGATACTGATTTAAAATTTGAGCCTTGTCTGTTTATTCTTCCGATTAATTGTGTATATTCAGCATTTGTCCAAGGCATTGACATTATGATAATATTATCACAATATTTTTGTAAACCATCAACGCCTGTGGATATTGGGGCAGATGCTAATATTATATCGAATTTATGTTGACTAAAATCGGTTATAATTTGGTTTCTTTCTTCGGAAGATATTTCGCCAGTATATTCTTTGAATGTTATTCCGTCATCTTTCAAACATTTTTTAATCTTTGGTATAAGTTTTTTAATAAATTGAGTATATATTATAGTTTTATTTGTAATATATTGTCTAATAGCATTATATTTGTATGGAATGAATGAAGATTCAATATCATTGACATTATTGTTTTTAAAGCTTACTAATTTTTCCGCTAATTGTTTATCTGCAATAATTTTAATTATTTCTTCTTTGCAGTTAATATTATAATTTGGTACATATCTAAAGCCATATAAAGTTAAGTATTTGTACGCATTATGAATATTATTAAGGGTGGTACTATTATCTTTAATAAAATCTTTGAACGATGTTTCAGAAATAAGTTCTAAAAGGTTTTTCACTTCATTAATAGTATTAATTAATGGAGTTGCGGTCATTCCCAACACTTTTAGTTTATTATTCTTTTTAAATGCTAAAGTTCTTAAATTTGTGAGGTTTTGGTTTATTATTGAATCATTATTTTTTGTCCTATGCACTTCATCAAAGCAGATAAAATCAATTGTATTTAAATCTATTAATTTCTCAATCATTTCAGGGGCATAATATTGAGAAAATTTTTCGTAATTAAATAAGATATAATTAAATTGATTAATATTATATTGTTTTATATCTTCAAGCGATTTTACTATAATGATATTGCTATTATTGGGGTAACAATTGATTATAGCATTTTTAATTGTATCAATTACCGAATTTGGGCAAATACATATTGTTACTTTAGCATTTATTGTTCTTGACGCAATAAGGAATGCATTGGTTTTACCAGCACCAGTACCACACCAATTGCCATAATAAGGGTTATTTGCAATTCTGTATGCCATTAGTTTTTGCATTAAACTTGGCTGGTATTCAAATTTATAGTCATCATTATTAATAGTAAGATTAGTAACTGTTTTATATTCATCTAAGAAAGTGTCAATAACATAAGATAGCCATTCACTACTTGTTTTTCTTAATTCAAGAATTGTATCAAGGTACGTGATATTACTAAGAACATTATTCCAAATTTTATTAATAGATTCTTTTGTTATGTATTCATTTTTTTCTCCGTGAGACACAAAATATTTATCATATATTTGTAATTCTTGGGTTGTTAAAACAGGAAGGCTATCATTAGATAAAACTGAATAATTATTGATGTTATCTTCCTCTATAACGCTAGTAGTTCTTTCTTCTTGTTCTATTTGTTTTATATTATTTTCAATATTTTCCTCTACAATATTATTATTTGATAATATTTTATCACGAAGTTTCTTTATATCATCTTTACGTTTTTTAGATCCACCTTTACTATTTATTAAAATTTTAAATTCTTTTGGAAGCACATCTTGCCCTATCAGTTCTATTAATTGGTGGTCAGACATATATTCAAGGTCTGAAGAATTAAGTAACGAAAGTTTATTTTTTATAACTTTTTCTTTATTTTTAGTGTCGGGAAAAACTTCATATAATAATTTACGTTTTCTTAAATTATTAATTAAAGACCTATTTATTTTATTACCTCTTCTAATATTAGCATCTTTAAAAACATTTTTAGCTTCATCAATTAACTCGTCGTTAGACATATTAGAATATTCTGGGTGATAATATCGAGTTCGGCATGGTATATCTAGTCCTCGCTTTTGGGCTTCAGATATATATGTTTGACAGCCATTTTCTATTGCGTTTTTAAAAGTCTTATATGGGGTAAGTTTTTTTATTATCTCGTCATCAGTCCAGGTATGACATGAACGGTATCGAGTTTTTTGAAAATTAGGACAAATTATTTTTCTTTTCTCAATTTGATTTATATAAGATTTCATCCCATTTTTTATTGCTTCGTTCTTGCTACTAAATTTTGACACTGAATTAATTAATTCAGTGTCGCTCATATAAAAAGCTTTAGAACGGCCAGCGTGCTTAAGAAAGCGTTCGGGTAAAATATTTCGTTCTTTTAAAAGTTTTAATATGTATAATTTAGTATTTGCTTTAGCTTTATCTCTGTTTGGGATATCCTCCACAAGTTTTAGTAACTCTTCGTCTGAAAGTGTATCTTCATAACGATGCATTTTATTATAAAATAGATGGTCTGGCAAACGTAAATTTCTTCTTTTAAACTCCACAAGGATATTTGCATCACCATTATTAATAATTTCTTTTTTATTTTTATATTTTTGAATAATTTCAAGAAGCTCAGAGTCACTAAAAATATGGAATTTACCATAATGTCGACCCCATGTATATATGTTACGTTCGCGGACAACTGATACTAATTGAGAAGGCGCTTCTTTCCTTGTTGGGTATTTTTTAACTTCAGTAAGAAGTTCTTCATTTGCCATCATGTCATATTTTTGTCTAATAGTTCGAGCGATTCTATTAGGGTTAGATTTACATGTTTTTTCATGCTGCACTAATGAATTTTTGTTCTTAAATTCTCTATGGCAATATTGACAGATATATTTGTCTTCTTTTATTTTATTATTACACATGTTTACCTTTACCAATTATATTCTTTTTTAATCCCCAACCTTCTTTCAACTATTCATCACTTCCTCTTCACTAATATGTGTTACTTCAACACCAGATTCTCTAAGGAAATCTA
>CAYNMA010000163.1:0-4531 GCA_964398075.1 uncultured Bacteroides sp.
TGACAATTGACAAATGGACAATTGCATAGTACGGTCACACGAGCCTGACAGGGCGGACGACACGGAGGCGCTTTGATTTGACAATTTGACAATTGACAAATGGACAATTGCATAGTACGGTCGGACGAGCCTGACGGCTCGGACGACACGAGGGCGTGTCGTCTCCACAATCGCAGCATCTTTCCCTATGAGAGACGGTATGGAATACCGTCTCTACGGGTGGGTGTTGTTTTTGAGAGACGGTATGGAATACCGTCTCTACGGGTGGGTGTTTTTTTTTGAGAGACGGTATGGAATACCGTCTCTACTGAAGGTTATTTGTTTTCGGGTTCGTAGATGAGGACGTTTTTGAGTTCCCAGCTGCCGGATTTGCCGTTGGCGGTGGTGTAGCGGAAAGCGACATAGACCGATTGACCAGCAAAGGCAGACAAGTCGAGGTCACCCGATGATTGGAAGACCCACGATGTACCCGCAGGGACATTGAGCGAGCCATCCTCGTTCGTGTTCCAAGGCAGAGCCGTCCAAGTACAAGTGGTGACATCACCCTTATAGTCGGTAGAGACAAGTACGGTTGCTTCCTCGGTGAAGTTATCCGCCTTATTGAAGGCTTGGTCGAAGATGAGTTGTGGGTTCTTTGCTCTTTTCAGTTTGACGATAGGCGACACTAACCAAGCCTCGCTGGCGTGACTCTCGGAGTCCTTATACGCCGAAGCACACATACCATAGGTTGAGGAGTAGTACCAGACATAGGTGAGCGGCGACTCGAGCAGCACATTCTGTATGACGAAGTTGCCTTGTCCGTGTCCTAAGAACGGCTCGGAGAGGTAGGTGGAGGTGTTGGCTTTCCATGCGTCTTTCATCTCAAAGGACATACTCTCCTCCGTCACACGGTCGTAGATATCCCAATGCTTAGCGGCTTGGTTGTAGGTGAACTGGTCGATGGTGTTGGCACGGTTGGCGTTCTTATAGATGACCAGATAGACAGCGCCATCGGTAGCATAGGGATAGTGCAAGGAGAGGTAGGTGTTGAGGGTAGTCTCGGCATCGGATATGCCTTTCATGTCCATCTCGGTGTAGGCAGAGGTGGGCAGTGCGAGAAGGGTTACGCCGGTGATAGAGTACTCGGAGAAAGCACCGTTCTTGTACTGATAGACATAGGTCTTATCGTCGGAAAAGTTGACCACATACTTGTATCCTTCTCGTTTCATGAGGGGGTTGACTTGCGCGTCGAGTGCAGGAATGATCTCGTCGACGGAGGTCAGCGGTGTGGAAGGCGTGAAGTTACGGATGATAGAGAAGTCGTTGAAGTAGATAGGCAGGTCGGCGGTAGTACGGTAGGTGAGTTCGCAGAGCGTGCCTTCGGACATTTGTGGGTACTTCTGCGCCATGAAAGCAGGTAGGACCAGTTCGGGTACGATGATCGTGTCGGAGAAGTACTTGTTAGAGCCGAGCGTTTGCAGGGTGTTGTAGACGGAAGAGTCGCCGTCGTACTTGCCCAAAGAGAGGGCAGTGGCGATATTGGTGGCGTTGGCAGCCACGGTTGAATAGTCGGCATCGGAGAGGGTGTAGGCAAAGTTACGCACGACGGTGATGTCGGGATAGCCCCCAAGATGGTGGTTGATATAATAGTCCTCGCAAGATGCAAAGCAGAGTGCGATGGATAATAGACCTAAAATCTTTTTCATATTGTTATCGTTTTAGAAGTTGAGTTTGAGTCGCACATTCCATGTACGTCCTTGTGCGAAGTAGAAATAGACATTGTCTTTATTGACCTCAGTGATGGTCTGTGTGAGTGTTGTAGGGTTCCATGCTTTCTCGATGTAGTACTGGTTGAGCACATTGTTGATGCTACCGGATAGTACGGCATCGAGTTTGCCTACTTTGAAATGGTATGAAGCCCGAACATCCATGGAGCCGCCAGTAGGTATTTTCCACGGGCGTTGTAGGTTCATGGTCTTACCAATCTGCAAGTCGCTACCGGAGAAGGAGTAGTAGGCGTAGTTGCGGTCGTAGAGTGTGTATTCTGCGCCGATACGGAAGCCACGGAATGGTTTGAAGGTGACGCCGAGGTTGGCTGTAGTCTGTGCAGAGCCACCGACCTCGATGCCTTTCATGTTGACCATAGCCCAGGCATGGTCGGGTGCACCAGGTGTGGTGATGTCGCCGTTGACGGTGAGTGCTTGTCCTTGCTCACTGTAGATGTATCCTTTGACGGAGTCGCTGTCCCATTTCCAGTCGCCGATAGAGAGCATGGCAGAAATCTCGAGCCATCTTGTGGGTCGTGCTTTGAGTTCGAACTCGAGTCCCATGTGTCGTGCATTGACGCCGGTCATGTTGAGGTTGTATCGAGTCTGATCTGGGTCGGAGAGCGTGTTGGACTTCGCCATGGTCTTGTCCATCCACTCGGTGAAGTATCCGTTGACGGCGATGTTGACATACTCGTTGTGGAAGCCGTATCCTATTTCAGCACTTGCTACTTGTTCGTTCTTTGCTTCGGTGTTGATGGCATTGCTTGTGCTTGCGGACATGAATGCTCCTTTGTCGAACTTCGGTGCACGGGAGGTGTATCCGACATTGACGAAGACGTTGTTATGCTTGTTAATAGCATAGTTCGCACCGGCTTTGACGGTTCCACCTAAGAAGAAGAGCGTTTCGGAGCGTCCGTGGGCTTCGTCGTAGTAATAGTGGTCGACTTTCCAATAATGGTTCATGTTGATAGACCCGTTGAGGAAGGCGGACCAGTTGCCTTTGTTGTATTCGGCTTGCGCGAAGGCACCTTCTTGCATGACGTATCCGTCGTAGTTACGGTAGCAGACATCGCCTATGCCTAACTTCTCGGTAGCCCAATTGGGGTCGAGTGCGGCGCTGTTGTTGTCGGCACTGACAGAGGAGCGGGTGGCGTCGATGTAGTAGGTACCGCCTAACATATCGGAGATGATGGCTTTGTGCATGCCTTTGTAGTAGCGGAGGTCGATACCCGCGGTGAAGTCGATAAGGTCGGCAAACTTGTTCTGGTAGGTAGACACGAGTCCGTACCAGTTGTGAGAGTTAGTGTTTTGACAGATAACGAGTTGTGAGCCGTAGTAAGGACTTTGATAGTCGGTGCTTGACTCGTCATAGATGGAGTTGTTGGGGTCGTTGATTTCGTAGATGGCACCGTAGTCGAAGGAGCCGTCCTCGCGTCGGAAGGTAGTGGCGAGGGTACCATAACTGGCTCCGTAGGTGAGGTCGGTGTACTTATAAGAGGAGTTGTATCCAGGCTCAGCGGTGCGTCCATATCCTCGTCCGATAGAGGTGTAGAGTGTGGTAGAGAGTGAGGATTTGTAGTCGATCTGCCAGACGTGGTTGAGAGATATCTGTGGTTTGTGGTAGACATTGTAGTTGGCGGAGTTGCGGTTGCCATTGTCGTCGTAGCCGTAGGTAGGGTTGTAACGAGAGAAGTGCATACCGTCTTTCATGTATTGTCGGACTTTCATCCATTCGGAGAAGGTGAGTGCGCCGCTTGAGCCGGATCGTTGGTAGTGCTCTTGTGGTGCTCCGAAGCCTGTGAGGGAGAGTTGGTGGTTCTCGTTGATGCGCTTGGAGACATTGGCGAAGTAGGTGTATCCTTTGAAGTCGGTGCCTTGTATGTATCCATCGCCCCAAGTGCGTGTACCGAGGACGGTGATGGCCCATCCGTTTTTCATGAGTCCTGTTGAGACGGAGAAGGAGACTTTGTTGTATCCGTCGTTACCGATGCTGTATGAGAGTGATCCGCCTTGCTTGGCGTCGATGTTTTTGGTGACGACACTGATGGTACCACCGACGGATGGCGAGGACAGTTTGCTTGCGCCGAGACCACGCTGGGTCTGAATGACGGAAGCGACATCGGCGAGTCCTTGCCAGTTGGACCAATAGACCCTTCCATCCTCCATGCCGTTCATGGGTACACCGTTGATGAGCATGGCGATGTTGGTGTTGTCGAAGCCACGCATGTAGATCTCACTGTCACCCCACGAGCCGCCGTTGGTGTTGGCATGCACGCCAGGGGTGTTCTTGAAGACCTCGACGAGTTCGGTGTTACCTACCCTCTCTTCGATGTCGAGGGCTGTGACAGAACTGACGGCGATAGGCGTCTTGCGCTGCACGGCGATCTGTCCTGTGACGGTGACGTCCTGCAAGGATACGGACTCGGACTCCATCTCGAGGGTGCCTAAGGCGTTTTTCTTGGCGTTGAGTTCGAGGTTTTTGTAGCCGACATAGGAGAGGCTGAGTGTGGCGGACTCGTTCTTGGTGGGCAGGACGAAGTTGCCATCGAGGTCGGTGACTGTACCATTGCTGGTGCCGTTTTCGAGGACGCTGACGCCGATGAGCGGTTCCCGTGTCTCGGCATCGAGAACCGTACCGGTGATGCGTCTCTCCTGCGCATAGACGCTGAGCGAGAACGCTGCAAGGAGTAAGAAGAAGGATTTTTTCATACTGTATTAATTAGGGATTTACAATTAACAATTAACAATTAACAATTAACAATTAACAATTAACAATTAACAAT
>CAYNMA010000164.1:0-2914 GCA_964398075.1 uncultured Bacteroides sp.
ACCACAACCGTATGCAATGCTCAATGGCCAGAGTGCAACGAAGCCTACTTGGTAGAAAGCATGCAGAAGTACCCTGTACAATTCAACGGAAAAGTACGTTTCACAATAGAGGTTGCTAAGGAAACGCCACGCGAAGAGGTAGAACGAATTGTTCTTGCAGACCCACAAACAGAAAAATTCCTTGCCGGTGCTAGTCCGAAGAAAGTGATTGTTGTGCCTGGAAGGATTGTGAATATTGTGATGTAGGCGAGGGACGATAAGACGGACGTCTGCGACGTATTGACATGAACGGGTCATAAAATACGTGGTCAAAAACAAATAGAAAACTTCGATTACAAAACCTAGCAACTCATTATCAAGGATTTATTGGAACAAATATTGCCAAATATTATCCAAATATTCCACGGATAGTCTTCAAGTACTATCAATGTAGTCCCTGTAGCCCATTAAGCGGTCATTTTACTCCATTAAAGTCCATTAAAGGGTCATTAAAAGCACTGTGATGATAGTGTACGAGTAGAACTGAAGGTGCGATAGAAAACAAACAACCTATACATATGACATATCTTTCTCTTTTGCGGATTGTTTCGGAGCAGGATATTTGGATACTCTTGCTGATTATACCTGCTCTGTATTTCCTCTATTTATTCTACTTCGGTATTACATACAAGATGGCAAAGAAGCGACATCGTGACCCGCTTGGATGGGTGATATTGTCGTTTTTCATCACGCCGATATGGGTGTGGATAATTCTATTGATAGCTGGGGATAAAGGGGAATAAGAGGTCTATAGGCTATAGTTTGGAGCATTCCATTTCGACAAGAGCGAGTTACGGCATTATTGAGGTTATGTTTCTTCTGATTCTTACGCTTATTCGTAATGACATTAAGAATAGGTCTATAGGTCATTTCGCAGGATAGAAAAGGACCTATAAACCCATTCTTTGATGGTTGGATGGAACGACTTAATCGCCTATTTCATCTAAGTCTTTCCATATTTTTCGATAGATTCCGGGACACCTGCAAATATTATCAAATATTAGCCGAAGATGCCACGCTACTGACAGGGATGTCCAAATATACGCGGTGAAAAAAATCTAAAAAATACTCCATTAAAGGTCGTTAAAGGACCATTAAAAAGGTAACGGCAGTTGATTTATAATGAGTTTATGTAGGGTTTTCGAAGGGGTTATAAAGGTAGTATGTACCCTATACCAAGTATAATGTATCAACCGTGTATCAACCGTGTTTTGACAGTGTTTACCTCGTCGGGAACAGCGGACTGACTCGGGATGGGGTATGGAATTTGCGTATATTGCGGAGATTGTATAATTTTGTGGCTGATAAGACATATCAATAGGGTCAAGGTAATCATATTATAGAAAAACAATAATATAGACAGAAAATTATATGGAAGTTAGGATAGAAGAGAGTTGGAAGCGAGTACTCAGCGGGGAGTTTGATAAGCCGTATTTCGAGTTGCTGACAATGTATGTTCGGCAGGCATATCATACGGGTACGGTTTATCCGCCTGCATCGAAGATATTTAATGCATTTGATAGTTGTCCTTTTGACAAGGTGAAAGTAGTGATTATTGGTCAAGACCCGTATCATGAACCTGGGCAGGCATGTGGTTTGAGTTTCTCGGTGCCTGATGGGGTGCAGATTCCTCCGTCGCTGCGCAATATCTACAAAGAGATTGAGAGTGACCTTGGCAAGCCGATGCCTGCATCGGGTAACTTGCAGCGTTGGGCAGAGCAAGGTGTGCTGTTGCTGAACGCAACGCTGACAGTGGAGGCACATCAGGCTGGAAGTCATCAGAATAAAGGTTGGGAGGAGTTTACAGATGCAGCGATTGCAGCATTAGCAGAGGAACGAGAGCACTTGGTGTTTATGTTATGGGGTAGCTATGCTCAACGGAAGGCGGCTTATGTGTCGCCGAAGAAGCACTTGGTACTAAAAGCAGCACACCCTTCGCCATTGTCAGCGTCGAAGGGTTTCTTTGGCTGTAAGCACTTCTCGCAGGCTAATGCGTACTTATTGGCGCATGGGGAGACGGGTATTGATTGGTAAAGGGATATTCTAAAACATGAAAAGACATTATAAGATTATTGCGATAGTGTTGCTGGTTGCCGTTGGGACTTATTCCTTTACATTGCTTAAGAAGAAGCCTGTACAATCGGCAGAGCAAGCAACGGAGACGACGAAAGTTCGGTATGAGATACCTACCCTACATAATGGGCGACCGGAGCAAGTCATTGAGCATTTGGGTTATACGGTGAGTTATAACAGTGATTGGATGATTGCGAATTGGGTAGCGTACGAGTTGACGAACTTTGAGACCGATGGAGAGGCTGAGCGCCAGTCGAAGAAGTTTCAGTCAGACCCTCAGGTTATTGGGGCGCGGGTGACGACTCAGGATTATACGCATTCGGGATATGATAGAGGGCATTTGGCTCCGGCTGCAGACATGAAATGGGATGAAAAGGCGATGGAAGAGTCGTTTTACATGACGAATATATGTCCGCAGAACCACAATAACAATGCAGGCGACTGGAAGTCGTTGGAGGAGCAAGCTCGTGATTGGGCTCAGGCGTTCGGCAATATATACATCTGTTGCGGTCCTATTGTGGCGGCTAATCCACCACATATAGGCGATGAGCACTCGATTGCTGTGCCGGAGTCTTTCTATAAGGTCTTTCTACGCAAGAAAGGCGACACGTGGGCGACAATAGGTTTTGTGATGCCTAATGCGGCGGGTTCTCGTCCACTGATGACGTATATGCATACAGTGGATGAAGTGGAAGAGATGACGGGTATCGATTTCTTCTCGAGTTTGCCGGAAAAAGTGCAGCAAGAGGTGGAGGCAGATTATACTGTGGCTGATTGGACGGTGCACAATTAACAATTAACA
>CAYNMA010000164.1:3014-4483 GCA_964398075.1 uncultured Bacteroides sp.
ACAATTAACAATTAACAGCTAACAGCTAACAGTTAACAGTTAATTGGCACTATATCGTCTATGATTGTCAAGGCGAGTGCATCTAAAGTTGTAAACGTACGCCTACGGCGTATTGACATAAAATAACCATAAAGCCACGTTTGCACGAGTTCTAAAAAACAGTATTCAACACGGTTAACAACGCTCGTTGGCAAAAGAGTCCGCACTACTAGCGGGTTGTCCTGTTTGATATAATTACCATAAATACGAGGCTGAGTTGCCTTGTTATTTACTTATTCCAAAGGGTGATGCCTTCTTTTAGGAGTGGTTGTAGGTCGGCAGATGAGACGAATATATCGGTTTCGCCATAGGCATAGGGCGCGATATCATACGGGTTGAAGTGCCATGACATACCATCTGACTGAATACTGAAGTTGTTATTCGGAATGATATTATCTTGTTGGTAATCAGACTGAATAAGGTCAGCCTCAGAGTGCAGAGCCTCCGATTGTTCGACTAAGTTACGACGTAACAAAGACGTCAGTTGGGTTTGATAACCATCGACAAAGAGCGTCTCTTCCTCAATAAGTGAACCGTTGTTGAGGTCGTAGTTATAGAAATAGCGAGTATTGATGCCGTGTGCGCCCCCCATGTAGACATACTGCTCAACGCTATATGCGAGGATGTTACCGACTTGTTCCATGATGCGTGCCGAGATGTATATCTCTTCGCTGAAGGTGTATCGGATGTCCATCTCGTCATCTTCAGAAGGCACAATGGTTGCTTCGACCTGAAAAGTGAGGTTCTCTTTGTTAGTTGCTCGGTACTCTTCTTGGTTCATGCGGATGTATTCCCACATGGCTTTTTCGGGGTCCATAGATGCGAAATGCTTGCCATAGATTTGCTCCAAGATATTCTCTTGAATGGGTGCGAGCACGCTGTCGACGGGCAGTTTTGTGGGTATCTCCATATCTATTTCCACAATCATACTGTCCAACTTATCGGTGGTTGGATAGATTACTTCGGAAGCGGTGTACTGCCTTGTTTCCATTTCTGCCTCTTTATGGCAAGCGCACATAAGGACGAGCAGACTCATTAGGAATAAAATCTTTTTCATAACGTGTGTATTTGATGGCGCAAAGGTAGGGAATTTTTTCGAGAATTGTGCAAGTTGTGATATTTTTTGGTTACCGGTAGGACGCCCACGGCGTATTGACACAAAAAGGATGAAGGACCGCATTGTGTGCTAAAAGACAACTGACCGCTACGCTAACGGACAAAAATACTCCATTAAAGCCCATTAAAGGACCATTAAAACACAGTTGGCGACTACTATCAATCGGAGTTAGAACAAATATCATCAAATATTATCAAAATATTCCATTGATGGTCAGGGCATTGCCAAATATTCTCCATTAAAGAACCATTAAAAACTGGTCTATAGGTCATTTTGCAGGCTGGAAAATGGGTAGTATGTCTCTATAGGTCAT
>CAYNMA010000165.1:0-4423 GCA_964398075.1 uncultured Bacteroides sp.
GCCATTAAGCAACATCAGATTGCTGAAGGCTATGGTAAGGAAGAAGATAATGGCTGAAAGTAGTAGCTCTGGAAGCTTAACATTTGAAGTAAGTAACTTCACTAAAAATACAACTATTGTATCGGATCCTGACTATGAAGGTAGCTTTAAGGTCACAGGAGAAGGTACATTTGATAAAATGATGGAAGTAGTGCATAAGCATTTAACTGCATTGTTGAAATCAAATTGTATTAGACGTGAAGATTTTGCTACTTTATATTGTGCTTTGTTTAAGGAAACACTTGGAGCAGCATTACAAGCTGATAGTCAAGCAGCTGATGCAGCTATGAAACGTAGACAAGTTCAAGGATTTAATGAGAAGTATAAAACTGATATGCTTCAAATTATGTTAAATGCTTGGACTGTTGGTTTCTCTGCATCAGAAGAAACATTTGTTACTGAAGCAACTGCTAAAGCAGATATTCCTACACCTATTCAAGCATCTGAAATTAATAGTATGTGGGAAAAATATATGAAAGGTGATTTTGATGAAGGAATTTCTCTTACCAGAGAAGAGACTTTATCTTAACATATATGAGGACTAAGATATGGGTTTACATCTGCATTCAAAAAGATACTATGCTTCAACAGCACAATTAATAGGCTTAAGTGAAGCTCTTAGTCCTCATAATCAAGCTTTAGACTATAATGGTAATTACTTAATATTACATAATAGTATTGTGAATTGGGCTACTTTATATCTAAATTCTGGTAAATATCTTTTTAATCATTATTACCATTGGCTAAATAAGCAATCTTATAGTACTAAACATTATGCAGGATTAGATGATAAAATAAGATGTAATCCTGATATTACCTATGAAATAGATGATACTTTGATAGATAAAGTTTTAACAAATTTAGGTGTTAATAAAGATGATTTGAAAGAATATACTATAGATATTAGAAATGCTAATACTAATGAGATAGATTACGTCAAATGCACTATTAGTGGTTATAACTTTGATGATGATACCATAACAGAAGATGGTATTGTATATAATTATGATGACTACTGGTTTGATGATTTAAGTACTATTAGAGTGTATTTTACAGCAGAGGATGGTACTAAGCTAGAAAAAACTATTCCTGCATATAAGATGCATTCTACTGATGAAGTAGTAGGATATGATTATTTATACTGTGAAGTGATTTATAAAGAAACTTTACATATACAAGCATGGATGTTAGAATTACCAGTTAATGGTACTACAACAGTATACCAATATGATGGATATGATTTTACTAAGAAAAATGATACTACTATGAAAATATTGCCTCATATACCTATTAAAAAAGGTGGTTATTGGCATAATTTTTGGGATTGGAATAATTATCAGTTAATTGCATGGAGATATAAAAATAATGAAAATTTAACTGGTGCCTTTAATGATGCGAGCAGTGCTATGCAAAAAAAGTACACTGATAAATATAACAATCTTTATAAAAAGTGCAAATATAAAAACAAGATAGATACTTATAATACCTATAAGAAAGCTGCTAAACGTATGGGTGGAGATATTAGGCAACAAATGTCTGCATTATATAATATGCTATGTGGTTTTATGAGTGGTGTAACAGATAGAGGTAATATAAGAAATCAATGTTATGATGTTTATTATGGATGGTTTTGTCCATTACATGCTATTAGATCTGATGCCTGTATAACTCATACAGGAGATTTTCTTAATACTTATAAGAATTTACAATCTAAATATCCTAATAGACCTGAAATAGCACAATATGCTTACTACACATACCATTCAAGTGATACCATTTTTACATAAGGAATAAAATAATGAGTAGTTGGTTAAGAAAAAACAGAAGATCCAGTAGAAAATATGCTGAGATACAGCCTAAAAAGTATAGAATACGAGATATTAAGGCTATAGCTCACTATTGTTTTCTATTTTTTGACCAATTCAAAGGTAGTAAAAATGGTAAAGCTAATAGCTTTTCTCATACCCAAGGAACAGGGTATAAAAGACCAGCTGACCAAGGTATATTTGGTTATTATGATGCTAAATGTTCATGGACACAGTATAGTAAAGAAAGAAAAACTGGTGCTATGAAAAGAAGATGGTGGTATGGATTTTCTGCTAATGAAGAACAAGAAATATACTGGTCTGAGATTACATTTACTGGTAGATATGAACAAGTAGAATATTCTTATACTGAATCTTATGAAGATGAAAATCATGGAACAATATCAACTATACACACTTGGTATGTAGCTTATCCTATATATCTTGTTAAAACATATGGAGCATTAGTAGAATCTGACCTTGATAGTACTGATGGATATAGTGTATGGGATGAATTAGATGGTATTCCTGTGTATTATGCACAGTTAGATAATATAGAATCCTATGAAGAAGATAATAGACCTGTTGATGGTGATGGTAATCATTACATACCAGTAAACGGTAGTGTCACAAATGGATATACATATACATATGATTATGTAGGTGAAGACAAAAATGGTATAATTACTACTACTAATCCTACTGAAAAGTTAAAAATCAGTAGTAAATACTTAATCTCTATAAAAGAAACTACTGAAATAAACATGTGTGGAATGCCATTAACAAGAAATAATATTTACTATCAAGACTTTATAACTAGATATCCTGATGTATCAGAAGACGACGGATTTCATACCGTTGATCCTTCATATACTAAAACATATCCAAAAGGTTATTTAGTAGCTACTGATGGTAAGGTACGAGTACCTTTAACATCAGAAGCTAAAACAACTCCTTATAATGTAGCTAAAGACTTTCTAACTATTAAAGATGGTTATTCAAAAGGAAAATCAGGAATCAAAAGTGACATGCTAATAACTGATGCAGACCCAGCACCAGAAGTTTATCCTGAGGGTATATTATTAGATAAAGATAAACCTACATATGTATGTGCAGTAGACTTAGAATCATTAGACTACTATTTTGAATCTACTACTTTTAGCTATTACCATAAAATAGATCAATTCTCTTATGAAGTAATAAAAGTAAAAGGATTTAGTACTAATTGGGCAATTAACCAAAATAAAGGTGATCAACACTATGCAAATGCTATGTCAGCATTAGCACCTAGTTCTTTTACTTATATACCTATATGTGCTAAATTAACACATAAGTTGTCATTTTATGAAGCTATGACTGTAAATTACTATGCTAGTAATATATACATGTCTTTTTGGATAAGTCAAAAAGTATCAGGATGGGTAAGAAGTAGAGGTACTTTCTTTACTATTGTAGGTATTATAATAATTATAATTGTAACAGTCCTTACTGCTGGTCAACTTACACCTATTGTAGCAGCAGGGTTTGCAGCAGCAGCTACAGCAGCTGATGTTGCTGCAGCTACTGTAGCTGGTATATTTTTAGGAACTTTGATTGCAGGTGCTTTGATGAGTGTTATTGGTTTACTATTACCAAATGACTCTGGTATAAAAAAGTATATGCTGACAATAGGTGCTATTTTAATGGCAGTTGGTTCTGCTGGTACAAGCTCCATAGTAAATGGTGTAGCTTTCTTAAATGCTTCACTTGTAATATCTGTAGGTTGCAGTCTTGCTAATTTAGTTTTTGATATAGTATATGACCAAAAGAATAAAGGAATATCAGAACAACAAAGTGCTAATACAAATGCATATAACAGTGCTAATACAGAACTTACAAATAAAATGAACTCATTAACAGGTGGTGCTTCTATATCATCAACAGGATTAGCATCTACATATAGTAGTCAAATTGCATGTGGATTAGATAGTGATGAAGTAAGTGATTTAATGGTATCTACAACATATCCACAAGATATTGTGTATGCATCATTAGACTTAGATTTAGGTGTATTCACTACTATAACAAATGGTACTGGATACAGTTTATATAATTTTGAAAACCTCTGGAATAAAGGAGAGTTAGCATGATATTTCGTGGATTAGATTTAGCTTATAAAGCGTTTAGGCGAGCAAGATTTAATAAGAATGATGGGTTAGAATCTGTATTAGGTTCTACTTCACCATCTGGTAATTTACAAAACGCACTTAAATCTCTTTATAATAGTACGCCAAATGCAGGTTCTATGATTTCTGTAACACCTAATAACATTACTTTAACTGGTAATTATACAACAGACTGGACTAACTTTACTAATACCAGTAAGTATATGAATGCCAGTAATGAAGATAAAATAGCCATGTATAATGCATGGAATAATAATTATACTGTTAATCCTGAAACAGGTAGAATGGTATTAAAAGAAGGTTTAGCTGGTACAAATTATAATTTGGGAGACACTTATGCACTTAAGTCTTTTAATGACCAAGAAGGTTTTCTTGGTTTAACAAATGGTACATGGCAAGGTATTGGAGCAGGAT
>CAYNMA010000166.1:0-4284 GCA_964398075.1 uncultured Bacteroides sp.
GAATTAAGCTTTTTACTTAATCTAATAGCATCAATAACAGATACCCTAAATACTTGTCCATCAGCTCTTCTCATATTAACTTTTAAGTTTTCATTTTTAATAGAAAGCTTATTATCTTTATCCAAGAACAGATAGTCAGTATTATCAGTTCGTAAATCAGCATTAGCAGCTATGTCAGCATATACTATGTCAGCAGCTTTACCAGGATTGGTGTCTTCTGTTACAGAAAATACATAACGATCAGTATTTGCAATAGTCCAAAGGTTCATAACACCGTTAAGCATACTAATAGAACTCATAGCTTGAGGATCTTTAGGGTTATGCCAAGCTATTTTAACTTGAGGATTAGTTACTAATCTGTTCCATTCTGTATCACTAATATAAAAGTACTTTTTACCATTTATTTCTACTGAATGATACTGTCCTGTAGTATCATTTTTAGCCATATGACTAAAGTACCTTGTAGCTGCTGATATAGCTGCATTATCCTGCTTAGTGACACGAGCACCAGGAAATAGCTGACTAAGAACTTCATCAACAGTACTTTCTAAACCATAGCTATTTACAGCATATTCTGGATTCCAACCTTTGACTGCAAACTTGTTATTAGGATCTGTATACTTCTTTAACCATGCATCATTATCAATAACCTGCTTTATATTCCAAAGGGCATTATACACTGCATATTTAGTAGGAAGTACTTTTCGTTGGCTATCTTGTATATTTTTGTCAGTGTCGTCATTTATAATAGGTCTAGTCTTTTCTAAGAAGTATTCAATGCTTCTATATACTTTTTCTCTATCAGATTCTTTCATGTTTAACCATAATACACGAATATCTGCAGACAATTCAGGTTGTATATCATACTTTTGCAAAGCTCTAGGTTCAACTTGATTATTTTTCAAATACTCAATAGTATCAGTAGGATTTACATCAAATGCACCTTTTATATTCTGAGAAGAATATAATGCTATTATAGCAGTTCCAAGCTCAGTTTCTTTTGCCGTAGATAGTCTTTCTTTAAGATTTTTTAAGTAATAGTATTTTTCTCGCCATGCTTCAAGAGTTGTAACATTATGAGGACCATATTTTTCTTGAAGGTCTTTATCGCCTTTTTGTAAGTTCAAAACCTTTTTTCTTATGATAGATATTTGCTTAGCAGTTAATTCTGATGCTTTTTTAGCTTTACCTACCATGCCATGAGCTTTTCCGTAGTCATACAAGATAGGCAGTAAGTAATTATTTGCTATGGTATAAGTATTACTAAGTATAAAAGGTAATATAGTCTGAAGAGGATATTTAGCACTTTGAATAACTTTACTTGATGTAGGTAGAAGTCCTGCTGCTATTGTCTTTGCATCATTAATGTACGATTCAAATTTACCATTAGCTACAATAATACTCTGCTTATAATTTTCAATTTCTTGATATAAATCAGGATTGGTTTGTGATAAATCACCACCGAAAATGTCTTCTCCTATATCTGCAATGGCTTGTAAAGCTGCATTACACTCTTCTTGCATATACTTAAAAAACTTTCGTGTTCTACTATCATCCTTAATAACTTCGGAAACTTGTACTTTGAAACTTTGACTTCTTTTTTGACCCCAAGCATAGACATAGCTATCTTCAGAGCTTCCTGCTTTTAATTCTAAGAAATCACCGAATTTAGTATATTTCTCTATATGCCCAATGCATAAACGTTGTATTCTTATATAGTTTCTTTCCCATTGTCTACTTAAATTAATAGCAACAGTTACAGAAGACTTTAGAGTTTCATCGTTAGAACTATTTAATGCATTTACAAAGTCTTTATTATCATTTTTAATAGCAGTTACTAACTGTCTAGCATCAGCAGTAGTAGTAGCATTATTTGCTGTAACAGTAAATCCACCCTTTGCTGCTAAATACTTATCAAGAGTATCTATTACTTCATTGTAATTCTTATTTATAGCTAGTGAATCACGGCGTAATTGGTAAATACTATGACCCCATTCAGAGTTCCATAAGAAATCTGTATGAACCTCTTCTGTACTTTTACGCATTTTTCCATAAGCTTTTGCCATATCTGCATCAGATAATACATAATTAGGATCATTTCTAATGTAACGTTCAAAAGTCTGTACTATATCTTTAACAGCTAAATAGTTCTCTTCTAAGACTTCAACATTTCCAAGAGCTTTAGTTTTAGGCATAGGATACTTTTTAGGATTCGTATCATTCAAGTACCTTGCATAAGCAATATAGTCTTGCATGAATTTATTTGAACCTACACCAGAACCTAAACCTTCTACTTGGAGCATTTCCTTGATAAAAAGCATTTTCTGTTTAGTATCCAGCTTCATAATGTCTTTGTCTTTACCAGACAATAATTCAGCTGTTTTATCAATAAAACTTACTAATTCAGTAGAAGATCTAGTTTGTGCTGCTCTTTGAAATACTTGAGCACTTAAGTGTTTGAAGACTTCTATTTGTAAGCTTTTTGTAATAGTTTGAGCAGTTAAATAGTCATTAACAGTAAATTGACCTTGCTGCCTTATTATACTCTTGTTAATATAATCAAATATGTTTTGAAGAGTACCATTAAAATCATCATTTTGTACAAGAGTTCCATCTTGTATTTTAGAGAAAATAGAAGTACGATAAAGATCAAGATCTTCTACAAGTTTATGACTTTGATCCAGTTGCTCAGGTGTAAAACGAACTGCTTTTTCATTTAATGTGCCAGCTTCAAAATCAAAATCTCCAGCGGAGTAGTTATCCATATTCTCAAAAGTAGCCTGATTGTCCTTAAAAGCTTTATCAATATCTTTTATAACAGTGACTTGTGTCATTCCTGACATTGCACCACCAGTAATAGCACCAGCTAATGCTTCTGCTCCATGAGTACTAAAATCAGAAAGTTCAGACATAAGAGAAGATAAATAATCTCCACCTCTAACGTTAGCAGCACTAATAGAGTTTTGAATGTACTCTTGAATAGCTTCTGTTCCTGCTTCTTCTATTAAATTTACTCCTGCCATTTGTAAGGAACGTGTTGCAATACGTCTAGGAGAAGCTATTAAATAAGGTTTAACACCAGGAAGTAATCTTGCAAGCATACCACCTCCAAGAATACCTTCTAGTGACATTCCTATGCCATTCATAGCCCATGTCCTGGCTAATTCTTGTATATTCATGGAACGACCATGTTTAACTTCAAATTCATGCATATCTGCTACTGTTTGAGCAGTACCAGAAATAAGAGAACCAGCCATAAAGCTTCTTGCATATAAGCCAAGTAATGCTCTTCCAGTAGTACCTGTTAATCCAAAATAAGTACCTACTGGACCTAATGCAGCTGTTAAACCTATAGTAGCTAACATATCAGGTCCAGAAAGAACAATAAGATTAGCTACATTAGAACCATATAAAGCTGCTGCTGCAAGATAATTACCTTTAGCAAATTCTTCAGATGCTCTTTCCATATCAGCTTGGTATGCTTGCCAAGTACTATCTTTAACTCCAAAAGTATAATTTAGTTTGTCTTGGTTAGTGATATATTCTCTCCATGCTCCTGCTCCTTTACCAAGAATATATTTTGACATAAAGCGTTCAGTAAAGTCTGTCATAGCAAAAAGAGAACCAATTACTTGTGCTCCTCTCATTTTGAACATATCCCATTTCTCACCAAGCCATCCATCATCATCTTTTGCATCTTGTAATTTCTTTTTTTCGTCTAAGATGTATTTTTCTTGCTGAGCATACAATGCTTCTGACATACGATGAGCTGCTTCAATATAATCACTAGCTTTATCAACACTAAAAGAAGCATTAATTAAAGGATTAAACGTTAATCCTACTGCAAGACTTTCATTATCACCGTTTACAAGATCAACTAAGGTTCTACCATAAGAATCTTTTCCATAATCTTTATAGTATGCTTCAAAAGTTTTATTCTTTTCAAAGTAATCCTTATAGTAATCAACTTTATTAATATTAAAAGCTTCATATCCTTTCAATTCACCCTTGCAGTATTTAGCTGTAAGGTATAAACCAAATGCATGACATGCTTCCCATTCTTTTTGAGTAATGGTTTCTCTCATATCTTTTCCTAACAATCTATGTACTAATACAGATTGTGTAGGGTATTTATTAGGATTCAAAGCAGCAGTTTCATAGCTATCGATAGCATCATACATACCATTACTTTGATGCTGAGCGTTGAAAGAAGTAATACGGAAAGGTGTATCTCCTAATAAACCACCAATGATACCACTATCAGCATCAGTAAGAGTAATAGTA
>CAYNMA010000167.1:0-4278 GCA_964398075.1 uncultured Bacteroides sp.
ATTTTGATAGAGTTTAATCCATTTAGTAATTTTATCTATCATAAGTATTTCCATTTATTTTTTTTTGGTGGGACACGCGGGAGTCGAACCCGCACGAACTTGCGTTCATCGGATTTTCGTACTACTCTATGTCGCCATAGCCGCATAAAAGCGTTGTAGTCTGGACTATGTCTTTACCATATCTTATTCAGACTTAGGTAGTTGGTGTATAGTCTCTACACATTTATTTTTTAAGGCTTTATTTTTTCCTCTATAAGTATCAGTTAAAGCATGACAATTAGGACATAAATAACGTAAATTGGTAAGTTCATTATTAGTATTATCTCCATTAATATGATCTAACTCTAAAGAAATAATACCATTTTGCCAATGACCATCACAACCACAGTTTGAACATTTATATTCTATTACTTTATGTCTTTCTACATACCCTCGTAATACCTTTTGAGCTACTGGACTATTTTTACAAAATACCTCTGAAAGCTAATATTTTTCTTTACTTTGTGGAAGAGGATTTTGATTTGGACTATCTCGCCATTTTTGTCCAGTGAAATGAGAAATATCAATATTCCATTCTTCTATTTTCTTTTTTAAAGTTTCTTGATTTCCTCCGCCTGGCTTTCTACCTGCTTTTTTTAAAACTTCAGCATAAGAATAACTATTCTAACAAAGCTCTTGGAGCCATTCTTTTGTGTATCGTTGCATAAATATCTTACCTTCCTTTCATTGATATATGAAAAATAAGTCTACCTATTTAACGATGTCTGCCCAAAAAATTTTAGCACGGCGTTCTGTTTGCGCCTTCGCCGTTTTAGCCAACTTCTACTCTAAAGATTTCTCTTTAGGCACTCTCTACAATTTTACTTGTAGTTCATTCTATAAAAGAATGAAGCAAACATCAAAGTCCGAGTTGTCTGCCTATTCCAACAGTGTCCCATATTAAATTTTAATTTTTAAAATTAATACTTGGAGCTGACAGAGAGAATTGAACTCCCAACCTATTGATTACAAATCAATTGCTCTACCAATTGAGCTATGTCAGCATATTTATTGGTCGAGAGGGTTGGATTCGAACCAACGATGACAAAGTCGACGGATTTACAGTCCGCTCCCTTAAGCCACTTGGGTACCTCTCGAAACATAGAGAAGGGGTGCGTAGTTTTGAATTAACAAAATATAGCTATAATCTTACGATTTGCTCCCGTTTGGGCACCCCCTCGAGATATATAAACAATAAATTAATTATTATTTATTTTATATATATATTATATAATAAATTTTTTAAAAAATCAATCAAGATTTTTTCTTTAAGAAAAATATTTTTTTTCTTTTTCAAACCTTGTATATATATTATATAATAATTTTTTTTAAAAATCAAAAATTAAGAAATTACTTCGGCAGATAAAATACCATTATCATCAACAGTAATTTTATATTTTGTACCATTTGGTGAATATAAATGCACATCTTTAGTAATTTCTTTAGTAGTTCCATCAATTGCTGGAGTACCAATTTTATTATATCCTAATCTGGCTCCAATGTATGATTCTGTGTTAATAGTTTTTAAATGCGTATAAGAAGAAAAAGGTGAAGATATTGTTCCACTATCAAAACCACCGCCAACAGTAATAACATTATTTGTAGAATTGCTTAATTTACCATTTCCTCCACCACCTGAAAATATACCATTACCTGTTCCTACAGATTTCTGGTAAAATCCTAAATTATTGTCACCATATACTGCATTTATTGAAGAACCCCAAGTAAGTGTTTGTGTTGCTATTCCAGTGTCTATTGTTTTGCGATTAACATGACCATATTCAACTGCAAGAGTACCTTCATTGGTTAAAAAAGGATAAACATCACTAGTGAACTGCCACATATTACCCCAAAAATCTTCAATACCAAAAATTTTAATATGAGTTAAATCATCTGCGGTTGAGCCATAAGCGGACATACCTACTTCTTCAGTGCCGCCTGTAGCAAGAGGTGCTGAATTACTTTCTAAACAATATCCATGTCCAATAGAAGAATAAAAATCTCTTGTGGCATATTTAATTAACATTAAACAAAGAATTGCTGTAAATGCTTGATATGAACAAACTTCATAATAATCATCACGTCCATTTATAGCTTTTGCTGAAAAAGTATTATAAGAGGTTTGTCCAGTTGGAGTTACTCCTGAAATAGATCTTAATTGACTATTACTGTCTATAGATCCTAAATATACTCCATAATAATATGCACCACAATCACAAGTACTCTCATAAGTAAAAGCGTTTGTAGTATATCCTTGCGTTAATGCGGTTTCAATATCATTTGTCACTGATACTGTAATTTGAGTATCATCTTGACTAATTTTATAGGCAAACCCAGGAATTTCTATCATAACATCACCATCTGCGCCAGTTAAGACAGAAGCTGTGGTTCCATCTTCTTTATAATTAAAATTAGTTTTTTCAAGATAATACTGTACTGCTCCGTTTTTAAATACACAAGGTTTAATACGTCTAAACAAAGGTAGACTATCCCAGTCATCGGAGCCAGGAGTCATTCCAACAGCATCATCTGCATAAGTAAATTCTTCAGTTGGGTCTAATGGAATATTAACAGTATAAGTTTTTACATCATTAACTTCAGTTGTGCCGCCAACAGCGTCTAAAATACTTTTTGTTACAAAATGAGTAGTTGCAATTTGAGTACTATCAGTACCAGTAGCAGGATTAGGAGCTTTTGGCACACCGGTTAATACAGGAGAATTTGCAGTTAGCTTATTTTCATAATTCCAAGTAGTAGGTAAATTATTTACAACAATACCATCACTGATTTGACCTGAAAAAATTCCTTGAGTAAATTTAGTAGGTGAAAAACTACTCATTTTTGCACGAATATTAATGCCACGTACTTCAAATCGAGTACCCTCAGTAATATTTGTAAATAATTGATAAGTACAATTAGAATTATTGGCTTCTGGATTAATAAACCACCCGATGTTATTGGCAATAACCATCGCGGAGCTATCCCAGTTAAGATTGAATCCAAAATCTACACTATCTAAATAAATATTATTGCCGCAAAAAGCTCCTTCAATACCAACTGTATCTGCAATAGAAGCACCAGTGGTCCAAGGATAATTCCAAATATGTACATTATTATACATAGTTGAAACTTCTTTTGATTCAATGCCTGTCTTCATATTAATGGTTACTAAATTTTCACAATAAGAATCTACTAAACCGCCTACTCCTACTGTGTTTGACATAGTTAAGTCATAATTAATAACTTTAACATCTTTAACCAAACGTTCATAAGCATATCCGACTCTTTTGTCATTAGTTCCATAAATACCATAAGAACGACTAGTTTGTCCAGATGCTCCTATATTTTTTAAAGTTAAGCCAGATATTTCAAAATAAGAACCTGTGCCGACATTAATTAAAGATTTTCCTGCGGTATAATTGCCATCAATATGTCCATTAATACCTTTAATAAATTCTCCTTGAGTCGGGAATTCATTGGGGTCGCTTGTAGTAAGATTATCAAAGGTACCTATAACGTCTTCTCTATTATACCCCATCATATTAAATCCATAGCCATGATCCGCTGTGAATTTAATAGTAGTATTAATTAAAAGAATATGAGTGTCATAAGTATCAATTTGTCCACTAAAACAATATGTGCCGCCAGAGAATACGAGAACATCATGAGGATGAGCCGCATATAAGGTATTAAAAGCAGCTAAATTATCAGTTGTGCCATCATTTACTAAACCGTAATCATTTACATTAATAACTGAATCATAACCGCTGCTATTATTATTCGTTTTAATATAATCTAATAAATTAGACTTGAAGGCTTGTAAGCCTTCAAAGTCTAAATATTTCTTTTCGCTCATTTAAGAACTTCCTCCTTACTTAATAGTAATTAGGCAGTCGTAGTGAACAATCCATTAATTTCGTCTGTAGTGATTGCAGTATATGTATCAGTCTCTGCGGTTTCGAGAGCTGTAACGCGAGTGCCTAAGTCATCAATATCTTTATGTAAACCAGTCGCTGCAGCTGCGTCTGTTTTTACTGTACCAATAGCAGTCTCTAATGCCTCAATATCTGCATTCATAGCTGCCGCATCATCTGGGTGAGATTGAATCCAAGCCGCAATTTCAGTTAATGTGTCTAAAGATTCTTTAGCATTATCTGCAATGAGCTGAGCCGCAATTTCTTCATTAGCAATTGTGCGGACAGATTTATCAGTATCAGTGCCAATTAAAGTAGCTACTTT
>CAYNMA010000168.1:0-4270 GCA_964398075.1 uncultured Bacteroides sp.
TAGCCGATATGCGATTGCCAATGTTAGCCATAACAAAGAGTAGCAGATTCTTGATAGGTTTTTCGTCACGGATATTGTAGCGCACCAAGATATCTCGATACAAGATGTCATTGGCTAACTCATTAAGCAGGCGCTCATCTTGCCATCGAATATAAGCAGGGAAACCACCTGTGTTCAAGTAGTCGTTGAATGTCTCAGCAGAAGTATCCACGTCTCGTATTCCGCAATACTCGGTGTACGAGAAAGGATACAATACACTATCCACATGCCGACCTGTGAGATGCGTGCCTAATTCTCGGCTCAGCAAGGAGGCGTTACTACCTGTTATAACTACCTGAAAGCCTTCTTGTAACTTCTGATTGATATACAACTCCCAACCCTGTACAACTTGTATCTCGTCAAAGAATAGGTGCCTGCACCCCCGTTCAGCGATGATAGTATCTAGACGGCGAAAGTCGTCCATCTGAAACCCATATAAACGGGGCACATCGAAATTGAGCAGCAGTGAGTCGTCTTGATAACGAGCCATGAGTTGCTCTGCAAATGTGCTTTTCCCGCAGCGACGCACACCGGTGATGATAGTTGCTATGGGTGATTGATGGGTAGGGATAGTCTGCAATGCCTCGCGTGGGAAACTCTCATCGTGCGTCACTTGCACTTGCTGCATCTGTATAACATCGTCTAAATCATTTTGTATATTATAGTTGCGCTGTTTGTGTATTGCTATTACTCGCTCTTGTGTATTACCATTACTCATCTTTGTGTATTGGTATTACACACCGCAAGGGTAGTGTTAATTTTACAAGTGTGCAAATGGTAGGTTGAGTTTGTGCAAATAGGACTAATAGGGCGAATAGGACCTATAAGTCTATTAGTATAGTTCCGGTGGGGTAGGACTAATTATGTTCTCAAATGATGCAGTATTCCGATATTTCAAAAAAAGTTGTACCTTTGCGGGGTGATATGTGAAGTGTAATCCATGAAAAGCAATAATGTAATCCACGATAAGCAATGATGTAATCCATAGGAAACAAATAATCCACGAAAAACAATAATCTATGAATAAAATAATCCACGAAAAACAGTAGTGTTATGTCAGATAATGTATCAAGTATTGTAATTCGCTTCTGTGGCGATTCGGGGGACGGTATGCAATTGACCGGTACTCTCTTTTCTAATCTCTCGGCTATCTTAGGTAACGAGATTTCGACTTTTCCTGATTTTCCTGCTGAGATACGTGCTCCGCAAGGTACGCTCGGTGGTGTGAGTGGTTTTCAGGTTCATGTGGGTAAAGACAAAGTCTATACGCCAGGTGATAAGGCAGATGTGTTGGTGGCGATGAATCCAGCAGCACTGAAGGTTAATGTGAAGCATATCCATGCGCACTCTATCATTTTGGTAGATACGGATTCGTTCACGGCTAAGGACCTCGAGAAAGCACAATATACGACAGATAATCCTTTCACGGAACTGCATATTCCTGAGACGGTGCAGATTGTTCCGGTGGCGTTGACCTCGCTCACCAAAGAGAGTCTGAAGGACTTCGGTATGGACAATAAGTCGGTGTTGCGCTGCAAGAACATGTTTGCTTTGGGATTGGTATGTTGGCTATTTCAACGACCGCTTGACAAGGCGTTGCATTTTGTAGAGAATAAGTTCAAGAAGAAACCTGACCTATTCAAAGCCAATGCGAAGGTGCTGACGGACGGGTATCACTATGCGGGTAACTTACACTTGAATATCAACACATTTATCGTAGAGCGTTCAGAGAACTTGGAGCCTGGGCGATATACCTCTATCTCGGGCAATAAGGCCGCTGCGTGGGGACTTATTGCTGCTGCCGAGAAGGCAGGTAAGCAGTTGTTCTTAGGCTCTTATCCTATCACTCCTGCTACGGATATCATGCACGAGTTGGCTGCTCGCAAGGATGTGGGTGCGATGGTGGTGCAATCGGAGGACGAGATTGCGGGCGTATGCACGGCTATTGGTGCCTCTTTTGCAGGTTGTCTGGCAGTGACCACTACTTCCGGTCCTGGGTTGTCGCTCATGAGTGAGGCCATAGGATTGGCAGTGATGGCGGAGTTGCCGTTGGTTATTATCGATGTGCAGCGTGGAGGTCCGAGTACGGGTCTGCCCACTAAGACAGAACAGAGTGACCTCTTGCAGGCGTTGTATGGACGTAATGGTGAGGCACCCTTGGTTGTGATGGCAGCCACGAGTCCGGCAGACTGCTTTATGTCGGCTTATACAGCGGCAAAGATAGCGATGGAGAACATGACACCGGTTATCTTGCTTTCCGATACTTATCTTGCAAATGGTACGGAACTATGGAAACTGCCTAAGTTGGCGGAGTTGCCTGAGATACATCCTCAGGGTGTGCCAACGGATTTCGAGGGTAAGTTCAACACAGCATCTCGTGATCTAAAGACGCTCATTCGCTATTGGGCAACGCCTGGAATGGCGGGCTTTGAGCATCGTAATATGGGTTTGGAGCGTGATGCCCAGACGGGGGCAATCTCTACAGATCCTGCTAACCACGCTAAGATGATTGAGATTCGGCAAAATAAGATTAACCAAATTGAGATACCGGATCAGACAGTGTATGGTGATGAAAATGCCGAGGTCTTGCTCGTTGGGTTTGGTTCGACCGCAGGGCACTTGAAGCAGGCTACGGACGAGTTGAACAAACGGGGTATACGAACGGCTACTGCCAACTTTAAGTATATCATGCCGTTGCCGAGGAATACTGACTGGGGTGTGATAAAAGCATACACCGAAGAAGGTGGTCGTCAATATAAATATGTGATAGTATGCGAACTGAACAGCGGGCAGTTTGCTTCTTACCTACGCAGTAAACTTGATGGTTATCTTGATTATATTATACAGTACAATAAGTTAGAGGCTCAACCATTCCAAGTGAGTGAGATAGTAGAATTTGTTAGTGATTTTATGGCTTATCAACCTTTTTAATCTATTCAGTTATGGAAGCATCAGAATTTAAATCAGACCAATATGTACGGTTTTGTCCAGGTTGTGGAGACCATGCGATCTGTGCCGCTTTGCAGAAAGCGATGGCGCAGATAGGTATACCAACTTATCAGACAGTGGTTATCTCGGGCATCGGTTGCTCGAGCCGTATGCCGCACTATCTCAATACTTATGGGTTTAACACTATCCACGGTCGTGGCGCTGCTATTGCTACGGGTGTTAAGACCGCTCGTCCGGACCTGACGGTATGGCAGATGACGGGTGATGGCGATTGTTTGGCGATAGGCGGCAATCATTTCATTCATTCGATTCGACGTAATGTGGATATCAATGTATGTCTATTCAATAATCGTATCTACGGCTTGACGAAGGGGCAATACTCGCCGACCTCGCCTAAAGGGTTTGTGTCGAAGTCGTCGCCTTACGGTACAGTGGAGCGTCCATTTATCCCAGCGGAGTTGGTGATGGGTGCGAGGGGAACATTCTTTGCTCGTACGTTGGATGTGGATATGCCTACGACGGTTGATTGTATGGTAGCGGCAGAGCAGCACAAGGGTACGAGTGTTATTGAGTGTTTGGTTAACTGCGTTATCTTCAATAATGGTACGCACAGTGCGATATCGGATAGGGAGACTCGTGCGGAGCGCACGATACTGTTGGAGCAGGGTAAGCCTATGCTGTTTGGCGCTAACAAAGACAAGGGATTGGTGTTAGACGGTTGGAACCTGAAAGTAGTGCGTTTGGGTGAGAATGGTATCACGGAGAAGGATATCCTTGTGCATGATGCTACTACGGAGGACGATACGCTGCACCGTAAGTTGGCTATGATGCAAGGTCCAGATTTCCCAGTGGCATTGGGTGTGATACGTAATGTGGAGTGCGAGACATACGATTATGCCGTTAATAAGCAGATTGCGGATGTAAGAGCCAATAGTAAGTGCCATTGCTTTGATGACCTTGTGGAATCGTGTGAGCAGTGGGAGATTGGGGGTTAACAATTAACAATTAACAATTAACAATTAACAATTAACAGGCGCAGCGTGGGGGTGTGGTGCTCTTTGCGCTGCGTTTTTTTGCCTCCTTGTCACTGCGCGGGTAACTTTTCCTTGCCGCTGCGCGGCAGAGAAATGAAAAGAAATGGTTGCCACTGCGTGGCAACAGAAATTAAAAGAAAGGGATGGTTTTCTTTAGGGTCTTGATGGACTAGATGAGCTAGTGGATTCTAGTGGAATCTAGAGCCGAGTATGGTCAAACGAGCCTTGCGGCTCGAACAACACGGGGG
>CAYNMA010000169.1:0-4253 GCA_964398075.1 uncultured Bacteroides sp.
TAAAAGCTTAAAGTGTGATTTCTCGGATAAGCCGTGTGATATTACAAAAGAAGATTTGAAGCCGTTATTTAACTGGAATGAAAATACAGATTATGATATAGATGATTCTGAATTAGAAGATCCGATTGCTAAATTTTTGACCAAATATGACAATATTTCGCTAACCGAGAAAGATTTAGTAAATTCATTGATCAAAGCATTTAATAGTGCAGCAGATTCAAACAAAGCAAAAGCTGTCAATATTTTTGGAATGCGTTATGCTACTCATCTCCAAAAAGGTCCGTTCAATGGTTCTAATTCGCTTATCGTAAAGTCTGGTTTGGCATCTAAATTTGCATCAGGTGGTGATGAATTAAAAAGAGGTGTGGATATGGGGATTTTTTTGAGGGGAAAGATAAATTATCAACTTTTACAATCCACTTTAGGTCAGCCAACTGACACCTCCTCCATCTCCACCACCTACCGTCCCTACATCACTGCCATCAAATCCAAGCCTTTTCTCCTCCTTGCAGGCATCTCCGGCACTGGTAAAAGCCGTATTGTGCGGGAATTGGCGCGCGCTTGCTATGAGCCAGGGACTGAGGAATACGAGGCACACAAGCCTGCCAACTACGAGATGGTGCAAGTGAAACCTAATTGGCACGACTCAAGCGAACTAATCGGATATGTCAGTCGTGTCAGTGGAAAACCGGAATACATAGCAGGTACGTTCCTCAAGTTCATCGTTAAAGCATGGGAACATACCGACACACCTTATTTCCTCTGCCTCGATGAGATGAACCTTGCACCCGTGGAGCAATACTTTGCCGAGTATCTAAGCGTCATAGAAACTCGCAAATACGATGAGAAAAGTGGTACAGTCATTACCGACCCAATACTGAAAGCTGAATTCGAACCAAAAACGGACGCTCAAACAGGGCGTAAGATACTTAAACCATGGTATGATTCATTACTCAAAGACTTACTTTCCGATTGCCCTGATGAGAAGTCTTTTGGTCTCCTTCAGCAGTTTATAGATAACGGTATCTCTCTACCACCCAACCTCATCGTTGTAGGCACTGTCAATATGGACGAGACGACATTCTCTTTCTCACGCAAGGTACTCGACCGCGCCATGACTATCGAGATGAACGAGGTTGACCTCAAAAGTGGTCTCGATAAACATCACGAACAAATAGGGCTACTCAATAGCGACCACCTCATCGGTACAGCCGTTGAGGGCGTGGATATTTATGAAGCCAACACCGATGTCTGCAACAAAGTACTCACATACCTCGAAAAAGTAAACCAAAAACTCGAAGACACTCCCTTCAAGATTGCCTACCGTACCCGCAACGAGTTCCTTCTCTATGCGGTCAATAACTTGCCTTACAATAAAGACGAAAACGGTAACGACATACCGCAAGAACTAGTCATTGCACGAGCACTCGACGAGATTACAAGCATGAAGATACTCTCACGCATCGAAGGCGATGAGACCAAAGTATCGGAGAACTTCCTCAACGACCTCAAAAAAGTCATCGAAGAGCAACTGCATGATATAGACGGAAACTACAACACAGCGGACTCCATCTCGCTCAAGAAGCTCGAGCAGATGAAGAAACGCCTTGCTTCAGGGTATACTTCGTTCTGGTCATAACCTTATGGAAGTACTGAAACTTGAGCATACCGATTTCGACCTATTTATCACATCCGATAAATACCCTGCCATCTATGGCAAAGCACGGCGAAACATAGGAGATGACAACCTCATCTCCTCTTATGCTTGGTCAGATACTCTCCTTTCGGCTACTCTCACCGATGCTGAAAACCACGAATACGACCTGCTGCAAGACCCTGCCGCACCCGCCATATTCTTCGACAACGCAGAATATCCCGTGTGGGTAGAGTTCAAAGGTAGCGATGTATCCGATGCTTGCTTTGCTACACTTCTCAAAAAAGATGAAGAAGAACGATTTCAATTCCACAGTAGACTGAAAATACTCTCAGGCTTTCTCAACTATGGCAATGACATTGGACGCAGCGAGATAAACATAGCCTACCGCAAAGACGGCAAGAGCAAACGTTTCACTTTCTCCTTTGAGGTGCTCAGCACCAAACTCAACTACCACGAGCATTGGCGACAGATAGTCAACGACATCGAGGCAGAATATCGCATGCTCACGCTCGACTATCTCAAACGCACCTTCCACGGTTTCTCACCCTCTACACAAGGAGAGACAACCGACCTTATTTGGTGGAACATCTTTCAAGGAGAGCAACGCAAATTCCTGCAAGCCTACCGCACAATCATCCAACGTCCACGGCATCGGCTTCATAGCACCGAGCAACACCTCCGTGCCGACCGTCTAACACGCATTCCTAGCAACATCGAAAACGAATTGGCAGAACACCGCACCGAGGATGCCCATCTCTACCGCATAGAGGAATACACTCTCAGCAACGACACGCCAGAGAACCGTTTTCTCAAACACGCACTCAAGGACATACTCAAACGGTACACCGCCCTTGCAGAACACATAAAGAACGACGATAGTATCTCGCAAACGACTATTGACGACATTGACTCTGTCGGTAAACAGATGAAGCAAATGCTCCGTCATCCTTTCTTCCGCACGGTCGGTCCATTCAAAGGACTCACACAGGAGAGCCTCATCTTGCAAAAAGCCACAGGTTACAGTCAAGTCTATCGCACTTGGAATCTCCTGCGTCGTGCATACTCGTTGCATGATAGCATGTACCGCCTGCAAACCAAAGACATTGCCACTCTCTACGAGATATGGTGCTTCATAGAAGTCAGTCATATTGTGCAACAGCAACTCCATATCACGCCCGATGATATCGAGCACCGCAACCGCATGGAGATGAATGGGTTATTCACCTGGGAACTCGGCAAAGGAGAGAAGTCACGCATACTATTCCGCAAAGATGGTGTGCAACTCGCAGAATTGGTTTATAACCCCAAGCAAACTGACCAAGACGATACCTCACTTTCAATACCTCATCTCGTTACCAAGACAGGCGCACAGAAGCCCGACATCGTGTTGCAACTAACCAAAAACGACCTCGAGAAAGACCTCAAGTTCACCTATCTCTTCGATGCCAAATACCGCATCTACGACAAGACGAATGGGGTAGACACACCGCCTGACGATGCAATCAACCAAATGCACCGATACCGCGACGCTATCTACTATCAAGAAAACAACAATGATGCCCTCAAAAAAGAGGTCATTGGAGGATATATTCTATTCCCAGGTGACGGCGAAACGGACAAGATAGAAGAAGCACCGTTTTTCCGTTCTATCAAAGAGGTTAACATCGGGGCATTTCCACTTCGACCTAAAGACGAGGCGAACCGCCAACTTCTTGAACATTTCATCGCTCAACTCATCGACTCTAAGTCGGCAAATATCATCTCGAAAGTCATACCACAAAAGGCAACTTATGTCGAGGTCGGCAACCGAGTACTGATAGGAATAGTACCTGCTACGAGCAAACGCAAAGACTATTATGCCTCCTTCGAAGAAAGCCGTGCCGAGTTATACTACACCGGTGCGACCTTCCCTTCTACCGTATCGCTTCACAATCTCCATTTCTTCATGCCATACATCAAAGGTAAGGGCATCCGAGATGTCTATGAAGTAACCAAAGTGCGTACTACAACAAGTAAAGATGCACACCAAATACCTACCGACTCCGATGAGGATATGCGTATTGCTTTCTCTATCCGCTTCCATCATCGTCAATTTGCAGACTACCAACCCATCGACTTCTCCACTGCCATAAAACATGCATTTATTGACACGACATTCGATGAACTAGACACGTATATTAAAGAGAAATAGTAGAATTGATAGAGAGATGTTTATTGGTGTAAGGTGCTATAACAGACGCAATAACGGGCAAAATTTCTATAGTTGTGGATGGTTTGGCGGAACTTTATCTACAGCTGTGGTTGCAAAAGGGGGATTTGTGTATTATCTTTGTGGTTGGGTTTTGGGGTTTATTAGTTTAGGAGTTTATTAGTTTAGGAGAAGTTGAAATGGTTGAGGATTGTTTATCCGTTTATACGTTATGCGTTTACACGTTGTTGAAATGGTTGAGGATTGTTTATCTGTTTATACGTTATGCGTTTACGCGTTGTTGAAATGGTTGAGGATTGTTTATCCGTTTATACGTTATGCGTTTACGCGTTGTTGAAATGGTTGAGGATTGTTTATACGTTTATACGTTATGCGTTTACGCGTTGT
>CAYNMA010000170.1:0-4143 GCA_964398075.1 uncultured Bacteroides sp.
TCAACCAATTCAACTTCTCCTAAACTAATAAACTCCTAAACTAATAAACCTCATTCTCAACAACGTGTAAACACAAAACCCATAAACTAATAAACCAAACTCAACCAATTAAACTTCTCCTAAACTAATAAACTCCTAAACTCCTAAACTAATCCCCCCCCCAAAAAAGCTCCTGCATGCTTCCCGCACCCCGCATTCCTCACACTTGGGGTTACGGGCGGTGCAGACATAGCGCCCATGGAGCAACAGCCAATGATGCGCACGAGGTATCTGTTCGGCAGGGATATACCGCATCAGTCGTTCCTCGGTCTGCCGCGGTGAACGGCTGTGGGTGGTAAGTCCGATACGCTCTGCCACACGGAAGATATGCGTATCGACAGCCATAGTGGGTTGGTTGTATACGATGGCGCACACCACATTAGCCGTCTTGCGGCCCACGCCGGCAAGCGTCATCAGGTCATCTCGATTATCGGGCACCTGCGAGTCGTAATGCTCGACCAGTCGCTGCGCCATCATGACTAAGTGCTGCGCCTTGCTATGGGGATACGACACGGAACGGATATACTGCTGCACCTCTTCGACCGTGGCAGCAGCCATCGCCTCAGGCGTAGGATATGCCGCAAAGAGTGCGGGCGTCACTTGATTGACGCGTTTGTCGGTGCACTGCGCCGAGAGCATCACGGCTACCAGTAACTGAAAAGGGTTATCGAAATTTAGCTCGCTCTCGGCATCGGGCATGTTCTTCTCGCACCAGTCCAACACAAAGCGAAAGCGTTCACGCAGGGTCATTGCTGCTCCTCCTCACGCATTTTCTTATACGATGCGGCAAGGTATGCCATCAGGTGACTCACCTGCTGCTGCACACGGAGCGTGTCCTCCGATATCTCTTTCTTCTGTAGACGAAGCTGCATGATGTTATAGAGGAAACAGAGCATCATCTCCACGTCACTAATATTCGGGTCGGGAGTCTTGCTCTTTAAGAGCACAAGCGATGGCTGCAGTTGCATGGTGGCAGCCCGATACTGAGCATTCTCCTCCAGCAGGCGCTGATGCATCTCTTCCGCCTCTTGCAGGGCGTTCTTGGCAATCTGGGTATGACCACTCTCTACCACGCCTTCGGCGTGCATCATCTTAAAGAGGTTATACAGGAAAGGACTCTCACGCAGTCCCTCGTCTTCTTCAAAAGCACGGATAAGATTCTCCATCTGCCATAGATAGAGGATGTGCTCAATAATATTCTCAGTCTTCGATATCATCTTCAAAGGAGTTATAGTCGTCAATATAATCGTCGGAAAGGAAAGTCTCTATGTCGCGTCGGTCTTTCTTGGTGGGTCGTCCCATGCCTCGGTCACGACTCGACTGGGCAGCGAGGCGTGCCAACTCAAGCAGTTCCAATTGGTCGGGAGTAGTGATGTCCTCGATATACTCCGACACTAGTTTCGCCCCCAGCCTATTCTCCGATAGTTGCAGCACCTTATAGGTGCACACGATAGGGTTACGCCGCAAGGTGAAGACATCGCCCACCCGAAAGGTGCGTGACGGCTTCAGTTCTTGTCCATTCATCTTCACCCACCCACGCTTGCAAGCCTCCGCAGCCAGCGAACGAGTCTTGAAAAGACGCATCGCAAAGAGATATTTATCAACGCGCTCTTCCATCTTCCTCCATCAGTGTTTGTTATACGCGTTCATGGTGCGTTCCACCCCTTGCAGGCAGAAGGAGGAGATGATCTCGCTGCTTACCTTGAAGTGATCGTCGAGTTGCGCCTTCTCCTCGTCAGTCCAAGTGCCGAGCACATAACTGACTTGTGCACCGTGGGCAAACTCGCTACCTATACCGAAACGCAACCGAGCATACTGCTGGGTGAGGATACACTCTTGGATGTTCTTCAGTCCATTGTGTCCCCCGTCCGACCCCTTCGATCGCAGACGGAGTGTACCAAACGGCAGTGCAAGATCGTCGACGAGAACGAGCAGATGGTCGGTGGTGATATTCTCTTTCTGCAGCCAGTAGCGCACCGCCGTACCCGACAGGTTCATGAAAGTGGACGGCTTGAGCAGTACCAACTCGGCGTTCTTCACACGACAGTATGCCACTGCCCCATAGCGCGAGTCGGCAAACACCGCCTCGTGCTTCTCGGCAAAAGCATCTATCATCCGAAAACCGATGTTATGACGGGTATTCACATACTCATCGCCTATGTTTCCTAAACCTACAATTAAGTATTTCATGTTAAAGTTGTTTTCGTTGTTCTAGATCTTCTAGATCTTCTAGAACCTCTAGATCCTCTAGATCTTCTAGATGTGTTTTAGTCAATTACTCCCACATACGGCAGGTTTCTTCCTACTCCGTTGTCGTCGAGTCCGCAGCCGACAAAGAAATCGCCAGAGTCGTCGTATATGCCATAGTGGAGCGAGACGCCCTCGTCGGTGCGAGCACACGCACGTTTGAGGAGGGTGAAGTACTCCACCGAAGCCGCCCCCTGCTCACGAAGCAGATGGTGGATACGGTTCACCGTCGTACCCGAGTCGCATATATCGTCGATCACCACCACCTCTCGGTTATTGACCGTCCCCAGCATATCCTCGTCGATATGCATCTCGCCTTGTTGTTTACCGGTATAGCTGGTGGCTTTCACATAGCGTATATCCACGGCGGTGTTCAGGTCGAAGAGCAGACGACTACTCAGATAGACGCCGCCGGTCATCACAACCACTATGATAGGATCGTTCTGCAGATAGGGTCGTAACTCTGCTTGCAAACGGACAATGGCTTCGGTCACCTGTTCCGATGTGTACTTGATGGTGTAACTCATACTGGGATATTCTAAATGGATTCTTCTCTAAAAAACACAAAGAGTGAAAAGTCACAATCGGCTCTTCACCCTTTATAATCTAATCCGCCAGCGCAGTGCGGTCTAATGTCCGACTACTCGGCGGTACGTCATCACGCATTAGCCGTAGCCGAAGCACGCGTAGCCTTAACTTGTGCTACCACAAGACTCTTAGCGTTCATCACCTCAAGGTTATCGAAGTGGAGGTCGCTCACAAAGATCTTTTTACCAAGACCCAACTCGGTTACATCAACGATCAAACGGTCAGGGAAGTTCTTATACAAGCCGCGTACATTGAGTTTGCGAATCTCCATCGACAACTTACCACCGGCTTTCACACCTTCAGCGTGACCTGTGAGTTGCAATGGGATAGCCACTATTACGGGTTTATCTTCTGTTACCTCTAAGAAATCGATATGCAACAGGTTCTCCGATACCGGATGGAACTGCAACTCTTTGATGATAGCGTTGTGTGCAGCACCGTCGATGGTGAGTTCAACCACCATAGTGTCAGGCGTGTAGATGAGTTTGCGTACATCTGCTACCGAGACAGTGAAAGTGATGTTCTGTCCATTACCATAGAGGTTGCATGGAACAAGGTCTTGTTTACGGAGAGCCTTAGCAGCCTTCTTGCCGTAGTCGGAACGGAGAGTACCGTTCAATTGAAAAGTCTTCATTGTTTTGAAGTGTTTTTTAATTGTGTTACTTTATTCGAGCAGAGTAAATAAATATTGTGGATGCTGCTCTACTTACCATCACACGGTGCGGAGGTCTTAGTGAGTAAAGAGCGGTTTGACTTGCGTCTCACCGCTCCATACCATCATAACCACCAAAAACTATTTTTACATAGCTTGTTGTCTAACCCGGAATCGAACCAGGATCTTCAGAACCAAAATCTGACGTAATAGCCTTTATACCATTAGACAATGAGATTGCTCTCATACAACCAAAGGATGTGAAAAAATCATTATCCATACCAAAAAAACACATCCCTCAATTGCGGCTGCAAAGGTACAACACTTTTTTTTACCGTGCAACAGTCCAAGCAATTTTTTCTCATTTTTCTTATTTCGCTGCGCAGGGCTTTGTCTCCCGTGTTCTTTGCCTCCTGCTCACTGCGCTCACGAGAAATTAAAAGAAAGAAAAGAAAGAAATAAAAAGAACTTCGTCGCTTTCCTGCTCTCTTCATTTCTTTCATTTCCTTTATTTCTCTGCCACGCAGTGGCAAGGAATTATATCTCCTGCTCACTGCGCAGGGTAAGTAGCCCTACCATACTGCGATTGTGGAGACGACACGCCCTCGTGTCGTTCG
>CAYNMA010000171.1:0-4106 GCA_964398075.1 uncultured Bacteroides sp.
AAACGCTCGTCTCTCCGAGCCGTCACGGCATTAGCAGTTCCGCTGTCCGTCTGGCAGTGTGGGAGGGAAACTCAAGAATTGCCATCGCGTCCGACCGCAACTCACTACCTCCCTCTTCGCGCTCTACGCAAGCCTCCACAATGGCATTCCGTCAAATCGCTTGTATCTCCACAAAGAGAGTAGAGACATAGTCTGTGCCGTAAGTAGGATCTCTTTCCGTATAGATTTTCAGCGCCGTCATCGAAGAGGTGTCTACAAGCCATTGTCTACCAGTATACATCACAAGAGGCGCTTCACCCATAGACTTGTCAAAACTCTTCATTACCCGCAAGATAAATTCAAGACTAGTCTCTCCATCAGACCTTGACAATTCATTTCTTGACCCGCCATCTCTTCCAATCAATTTAGACCACACAAGCGTTTTTACTTTGTTTACCATTTCGTTTTCTCCTTCTCTTTCACTTTTCGTCCGAGCCATTCCGTTTGACGCACCCACGCCATTCGGTTTGACCGAAATCAAAACGGCACACTATCGTTGCGTGTGCCACGCGGTTTTCGTTCCACCATTCGATTTTTGTAAGAGGTGAATTGTGCTACGTACTCCACTTGCATAGCCCTCTTGCCTGATAACTATCGCTTGCCACTAACGCAACTGAACCCGAACCACACAACCAGAAACACAACCGCAAAGATAATCTGTATCACCCACGCCACAATCAAGAACCATTGCTTTAGCATCACTACGATAACATCTCCAACTTCTTTTTCGGGATACACCCACGCAACCCACGCATAGTGTATGAACGTAATACCGAGCGCACCACACGCAATGGCAACCCATTTGGCCGCCATTAGATTTGACCCATCAACAATCAGAGCAACCATAGTCTTTGACCCCCTTCCCACTACCAATCCCACACCGTCCGAATGTAGATATACGCGCTGTCCAGCCTATCGCCATTCCGCCCGTAGTGTATCCATACATCCTGACCGACATCGTAGTTCGCCATATCATCCGACCGAATAAGAGACTTCAGGAACGCGCGCGCTTCGGCAAGCGTTCCGAACGACCCCTTGATTTCTGCAAGCGCACCGACCGACACGCCGTCGCGCAAGAACACGTCATACATCTGTTTCATAATCGCCATTTCTACCTACTCTTTCCGCCCCGTCAAGAGGCATTGATTTTGTTTGTTTGAGTTTGCCTGACTACCATACTAACTACCGACCGCGCACCCACGCGACCGACCACGCGAAAAACCTGCTCGCGTCATCCTTCCCACCACACACGCACCCCCACGCCCCGAGCAACCACACAAACACCACGCACCCGACCGCACCCATTGCCACACACTTCACACACCCCGACACACCCATTCCGTTTGACCCCCTCGCGTTTCTCCACCCATTCCGTTTGACCATTTCGCACCTACTCTTTCCGCCCTTTTAGGCATCAGTTTTGACCCATTCAGTTTGACCCGAATTTGCCATTACTTCCCATACAGATACTACCGTAGTATCTACATAGATATGATTAGATAGATATGCTACCTATCTACTCATATCTACATACACCTACCTACACCTATCTACCTATAAGTGTATACGAACGTAGTGAGTATACACGCCTAACACTACTTACCTATACACTCAAGTCTATATGCTATATGTAGTCTGTCGCTTATAGACTATATCTCTACCAAACTACTACCGAGTGTATAGGCGACTGTCTCCGCCCATATACCTACCTACGCCTATACACGCGCCCGAACCGAACCGAGCCGAGCCGAACGGCGAACGGCACAAAAAAAATACGGCGCGGTTGTCCGTGCCGTGATGCGCTTGTCGCGCCGCTGGCTACGCCGTCCGCCATTCGCCGCCGCTCCGAACGTGCGCGGCTGGATGGATCGTCCGTTCATAGGCACATTGCCGGACGTGCGGCGTAATTCCGTAGACCGCGCGATACGCGCCTTCGTTGTCGCCCCGTGCGAATGCGTGTAATGCCTTGACGGCGCGACGTCTCTCATAGCGTGTCCCACGCCGTGATTGTGTTATCCAGCGGCGCAACAGATAGGGGGGGATATAGTCTCTCATTGTAAAGCCTCCTTTGGTAGATAGGGGGGGGGGGCATATCCCCCCCCCCGTGATAGTTAGCCGTTCGCCCGCTCGCAAACGCGCTTCCAACTCTCCGCCCGCAACTCTTTGCCCTTTCGCATATACTCGCGTTCGCCTTTATCCACAATTTTCTGCGCGGCATCCTTCCTCGCCTTCGCGCGGTCCTCTTCCTTCTCCTCCCATTCCGCGCACACTTTGGCGTATTCCTCATCGCGTGTCGCCCACGTGATACCGTTTTCGGCGCACACTTCAAGCCGCGCTTTGTTCGCCGCCAGCTTGTCTTTGTAGATTTTGCCATACCCCTTGTAAGTGAGATAGGCGTCATCCGCCGCGTTCCGCCATTCGCCGACGATCCCCGCCGTCTCATACTTGACACGGATAACATAACCCGTGATAACGTGCTTGTTTTGTGTTTTGCCCTCGCGCACAATTGCCGTGCCGGCGTGATACTCGCACTTGGCGATCTTCGGCGCTTCCGTCTTCGGCGCTTCCGTCTTCGGCGCTTCCGTCTTCGGCGCTTCCGTCTTTTCAGTCTTTTTCGTGTTCATGTTTTTTTGTTCCTTTCGTTGTTTTGTTGATTGTTGTTGTGTTGATTAATCGCAGATGTAATACACGCATATTGCCCCGTTAATGTTTTGCCGCGTAATAAGGATATTATCCTTGACGTAGTGCACGACCTCTTCGTTCGCCGACAGATCATGACAAGATGAGTAGATGTCGCGCAAGACTTGCTTAACGCCGCCGAACGCCGCACAACGAGAGTGCGGATATTCGCGCTTGTCAATTTGTCCTTTTATGTAGATTGTTTTTACCAATTTCATTTTTTGGGTCCTTTCGTTGTTGTTGTTGTTGTTGTTTGCGGCGTCATTGCCGCCGTCTGTCTCATAGATCATGGGACAGACGGCGAAAATCACGCCACCCTTCCTGCCGCTTTCACCGCCCTCTTTCTCCCGCGCCCTGCGCGTCGCCTACTTTCGTCGCCTTCGTCCGTTTTTAGACAACGGGCTAACGATTTTAGCTTCGCCGTTTTACACGATCGCCTTTCCAGGTTGCTACTCACGCGCCCAACTCGCTTACACGCTCTACGCCTTTGCCGCACTCTTCGTGCCCTCATATCTCTACGGCTTATATCTTGCGTCCGTGTTGCTTGCGCTTGTCAGACTTAGCCGGTATTCGGCGGAGTCCACACAATGTGCTTTCTCCGCTCTCCGCACGGCGCGATTTACCTACTACACGGACATTGCCGCGCTTCGTCACTCGCGCCCCGACAAGTGTATTATCTCAAATGCCGACGAAGGTGGGGAAAAGAAGAGAGCAAGCCCCCACCCGTATTTTACTCTGTCTCTCTTTCAATATTTTTCCAGCAACGCTCCTGGGTGTAGAAGCGTGTATTTGGGTGCTTTTAGGGAGCTGGACATGATCTGTTTTGTGGTTTGGGTGTTGGAATGGCCTTAAATGAAGCGAGAAGGGGCATAGGAGCGCGAGGAGTGGCTGGGGTGGTAGATTGTCTATGATTTTTTTGGAGGGCTTGTAGGCGGCTTCTCGCAGGGCTGGCGAGGTGGTGGGAAGGGGGAATGTTTTTGGGACGGTATAAACTTTGAGGTTGATCAGTGCAAAACTGGGCGAGGTAGATAAAGGCCCGACCCTACCGAGCGGAGGAGAAAACACAAGAGGTAGATGGATTGTTTTCTTTTTTTATCCTGCTGATAGGGTCGGGTAAGAGGTGTGGAGAGGTAAGATAAAAGTCCCGAATTGAGGCACGGCTCGGGACAACACCGTTCATGAGGGTGCTGATGGTAGATCAGTCGGCTGAAAGGGCATCTGAAAGAGCCGGCGGATCGTTGGTATCATTACCATCGGTTGACCCAGCCTCGATGTCTGGAGATGTGCGAGAATCGATGGGGGAGTCAATAACCTCATCGACTGGGCGCTCGCAGTCGTCGTCCAGAGTGGGGCGCGCGAGCGCATCGCCAGCGTTGGCCTCCGAAGCT
>CAYNMA010000172.1:0-4081 GCA_964398075.1 uncultured Bacteroides sp.
GTGACTTCATTCTACCAGAGTTTTGTGAGCATGTCTACCTTTTTGCTCTTTTTTTCTTTTTGCGAAAAATATTATACCTTATCTTATTCCAAGGCATCACAGCTGCTCCTCAATATTCAGCGTAACTCCCAAATACCCCCGCGCCTTCAAGAATCTTTCCGAATGTGGTACAATGAAGTACAACAAATTTCAACGAACTGTAACGAAGTACAATTGAAGTTCGTTGCAGTCCGAAACACACGGAGGAAAAGGAAAACTACTTTGACGCTAACAGTCAAGGCGGTAATACAAGCGGAGGCAACGATGGGCTTAAGACAATAAAGGCGAGTACAACAGATCCTGACAGCGGATATATGCACAGAGACGGCAAGCCGCAAGGCTTCTTCTATCTTGACCACAGAACCGTAGACAGCAAGCACAACATCATCACCGACGTATTTGTAACTCCCGGAAACACAAACGACGTAAAGCCTTATCTGGGAAGACTCAGAACACAGATTGATAAATTTGGATTTGACGTAAAATACGTAGGACTTGACGCAGGCTACAACGTTTCGAACACTTGCAAATATCTTTACGACATGGGAATACAGGCGGCTATGGGACACCGCCGCGGCTGCCAACAGAAAGGAAAATACGGAAAGTACAAATTCACCTACCTACCCGAATGGGACGTATACATCTGCCCAGAGCATAAATATCTGGAATACGTAACCACAGACAGAAACGGTTACAAGGAATACAAATGCAAGGGCGACAGATGTGCAAATTGTCCGAGACGGGGGGAATGTTTAAGTGCGAAGCAGGAAAGAAAGAGCTTACGCCGTCACGTATGGGAAGATTTCAAGGATATGGCGTATGCCTTTACCCATACGGAAAAGGGTAAGAATATTTACAAGAGAAGAAAGGAAACGGTGGAGCGCAGCTTTGCCGATTCCAAAGAATTACACGGCCTCCGTTATTGCCATATGCGGGGGCTTTCTAAGGTTGCCGAGCAGTGCCTGCTTACTGCCGCCGTGCAGAATATGAAGAAAATAGCTCGCCTGTGCTGGAGGGGTACCTCCAATTTCTTTATGCTTCTTCTCTGTTTTTGCAAAAATACAAAGCCCGTCTCGCACTTGAGATGGGCTTTGTCAGTAATCTGTAAGATAATCGTTTTTACTTTCATAGGATTTGTCGCTGTTTTCGCAATCGCAGTCGTGATTGTTTGTTCTGCGACAGGCGTTTTTGATAAAAACGACCACAATACTTGGTATGAAGAAGCAAGAAACGGCGGCATAGGTGACGAAATGGTTGAAAAAATCACAGTTGGAATGACTTTTAGCGAGGTAGTGGATATTATCGGGAAGCCACAGCGTGACACGGGGTCGGGAGTATGGATTATGGAATGGGACATGAAGTCGGGAAAAGTACTTGCTGTATGTTTCAATCCTGTGACGGATGCCAAAACCAAAGGGAGTTCAAACGCTGACTACGAAAGATCCAATCTGATTTCATATCACATTGAAGTTAAAAACAAGAACTAACGTACCACTCGGAAGCATTTTTGTTTCAACACATCAGGCAGAACAATCTGTCATATATCTGAACAACCAGGGACAAAAAATTCCGTATTTAAGATGAAAAGGTCGTAATTTTGGTAAGTCCTCAAAATGTGGACTTACCAAAATGCATCGGCAGTCGGTGCCTGCTGAAGATGGGCAAATATCAAGTGAAACAATGATCGTGAGTTGTGACAATATAAATAACAATATTTAACCTTCACAACGCACTCGCCCTTCTGAAGGCAATACCGGCAGCAGTCTACATTTGTAGTCTGCTGCCGGTATTAATTATTATTCAATTAAAATGTTTATACGAAAAATTTCCTAAATATAGTTTGTTCGGTGCTACCGGTACGGGCATACGGGAATAATTCCTTGCCTTTTATTCCGTCCATAATTAGGTTTGACGATTTCGTAATAAAAGATTTTCATTCATACAGGATTCGACTGCTTTGTTTTAAATGTGTGGATTATTGACATTCACAGTAGTATAGGTGTAGTAAGTTTTGCCGTCCTTAATTACCTCATATATGACAGTACCATACTCTTCATTATTTTTAGTCGACTGCGGATTGTATGTTGTTCCAAAATCCATCACAGCATCCAGAGGAGTTTCAAATTCTTCCTCTTTTACTATCGTAGACTCAACTCCTTCTGTACAGCTTGTTAGGGAAGGCGCAAGGGCAACAGTAAGAACAAGAGCTACTAGAGCAAACAACCACGGAAAATCCCCTGTCGGATCTACATACATGACCGGATTATTACTACAGTACGCATACATATTGTAACCCAGCAGTCCCGTTCCGGTGCTGACATACCCATCCGCATTCAGAAACCGTCCCCACTGCGGGTTATAGTACCGACTTTGCAGATAGTACAGCCCGGTATCGGTGTCGTAGTAATACCCACGATAGCGGAAGGGGTTATAAGTCCGCACGATGCGTTTCTCCACCGTCGTCGCATCGGATGCCGTGCTGAAGGTAAAATTCCCCCAGGCGTCATACGTATACGTACCGATTTTCTTTCCGGCGGCGTTATAGATAGCAACAATGTCCCCCTGCAGGTTCCTCTCAAAGAAGTAGTCCTGGAACTCCCCGACCGCCATGCTCTGCGTCCGGTACTGCATCCCGATGGGCGCGCCGTTCTCGTCGTACAGGTATACAAGACAGTATATGCCGAACTCCTCCGCCACGATCTGGCTCCCGTTCAGCAGGTAGCGGTGCTCCTGACCGCCAATCGTCTTGGAGGTCCGGATCCCGTCTGCATTGTAGGCAAACCGGTAGTCAGACTGCCCGCTGTTGGCCTCCATCCGCACCAGCTTGCGTCCCTCCCACGTCAGGTTGTAGATGCCGTTTTTTATTCAAGAACTAGTTTGTGACTTTAAAAACACATCCTAATCACAATATTGGGCAATAGCACGGATTATAAAGGAATTTTTGATGCAATCTGTCCAAAGCAGCAATAAAACACTATAAAGGGAAATTATCTCCTGCCACCGCGCGTATAATTTCTTTTGTTCTTTTGTTGAGAGATATAAAAATGGTCTTACGAGGATCAAGTGCAGGGAAAGAATTCGCGGAGACATCTCCTATGCACAGAATATCGACCGAGTATTTTTTGGGTAAAACCCCAAAATTCACTTTAATAATTCGAAATGCAAGTGCATCATCCCAATATAACCGAAAATATTTATTTGCAATTCCTTTATCATCAATAAAAATGCGAAGGAACGCATTATGAAAAAGTATGAGTTCAATGGTAATGAAAAACAAATAAAAGAACAAAACACAGAGACAAAGGAAACCGAATTGACCTTGTCTAATATACATAAGGGAAAATATTAGTACCCATAAGCACGGGATCAATGGCGCTATAAAAATATACCTTATTATTCCGGAAGCTGCATATTTTTTCATTAAGCAAACACCCCCTTTATTTTTTCCCATGCTCCTTTAATCCATTCCACAGGATTAAACTTAACCACAGTTTCTGTGTTAGTTGCAGAAGCGTGTATATCTACGCCAGTTCCAACGCCACCAGAAACCGTAATACCTCCCCATTCATCATCAGGGGTGAAATTTACTTCTAAACCTGCTGAAACAGGACCATATACATTTGCAGAAGCACCATAATTATAAAAGATACCTTCAAGATCATCAACTGTATCACAGTTTGTAATAGAAAATATTCTTGACACACCTGCTGAAGCTGGTCCGATAATGGCACCGCTTTGTTTTTCAAAGACATTCGCTTTCGTTGTTTGTATTGCGATGTTACCTGACGAATCAAATGATATGTTAACAGACCATGTAAACCCTCCAATTAAAAATGCTGATATATTGTAACCAGTTGAAATTGTCCATTTGCCTGCTGGATCATATCCATTCACAGGATTATTATCACAATAAGCATACATGTTATATCCGGCAAGGGTTCCGTTGGCATTCACATACCCATCCGCATTCAGGAACCGTCCCCACTTCGGGTTATAGTACCGGCTTTGCAGATAGTACAGCCCGGTCTCGGTGTCGTAGTAA
>CAYNMA010000173.1:0-4043 GCA_964398075.1 uncultured Bacteroides sp.
GAGTGAAGCCCAGTGGGCTGAACAAGAATACCGTGTCGAGCCCCCGTGTCGCCCGGGTCGTCAGACCCGTTTGACCATACCACGCTGGGGACGTGGGCGCCTCGCCCGCGGGTAATCACACCGTAGAGACGGTATTGAATACCGTCTCTCAAAGTCACATAACAGACTGACAACTACGTTTTTAATACCCCTTTAATGACCTTTAACGGAGAGACCTTCCGAGGAATATTTGAACCATATTTGATAATATTTGTTCCAATAAAAACATGTAACCTCGATATATTTTTTATATTTTTTTGACCACATATTTTTACACCAAGTATTTTTACCCCACGTATTTTTAGACCAAGTCCCCGCCCCTCCCCGTCCACTCCCGTTCCCCCCTGTAAATTGTCCAATTGTAAATTGTCCAATTGTCAATTGTCCAATTGTCAATTGTCAATTGTCCAATTGTCCATTTATCCATTTTCCTCCCCCTATTTGTTTTTCCCAAAAATAATTCCTACCTTTGCAAACTCTATGTATAATAGACTCAAAGGTATGCAGCGCGCTGCAAATCAATATTTTAGGTACAAAAGTATATGCAAAAGATTAGAAACATTGCCATCATTGCGCACGTCGACCACGGCAAAACCACCCTCGTCGACAAGATGCTCTACACTGCCCACCTCTTCCGGGACAACGAGCAGAAGGGCGAACTCATACTCGATAACAATGAGTTAGAGCGAGAACGAGGGATAACCATCCTGGCCAAAAACGTCAGTATCGAGTATAAAGGATACAAAATCAACATCATAGACACCCCGGGCCACGCCGATTTCGGCGGCGAGGTAGAACGTGTCCTCAACATGGCTGACGGCGTCCTCTTGCTCGTCGACGCCTTCGAAGGACCCATGCCGCAGACACGTTTCGTCCTCCAAAAAGCACTACAGATGAACCTCAAACCCATCGTCGTCATCAATAAAGTCGACAAACTCAACTGCCGACCCGACGAGGTGCAAGAAGCCGTCTTCGACCTCATGGTCAATCTTGACGCCACCGAGGACCAACTCGACTTCCAAACCATCTACGGCTCTGCCAAAAACGGCTGGATGTCAACCGATTGGCACAAACCTACCGACAACCTCACCGCGCTCATGGACGCCATCATCGAGTACATCCCAGAGCCACAAGTCCTCGAAGGCACGCCACAGATGCTCGTCACTTCACTCGACTACAACCCCTACGTCGGACGTATCGCCGTCGGACGTGTTCATCGTGGCACACTCCGGGACGGCATGAACGTCACTCTCGCCAAGAAAGACGGAACCATGGTCAAAACCAAAATCAAGGAACTACACACCTTCCAAGGCATGGGACATGTCAAAACCGACGAAGTCAAGAGCGGTGACATCTGCGCACTCATCGGCATCGACGGATTCGAAATCGGAGACACCATCTGCGACTACGACAACCCAGAACCACTCAAACCCATCGCCATCGACGAACCTACCATGTCTATGGTCTTCACTATCAACGACTCACCCTTCTTCGGACAAGATGGCAAGTTCGTCACTTCACGTCATATCCAAGACCGACTCAATAAAGAACTCGAGAAAAACCTCGCTCTGCGCGTCGAACGTGGTACCGACGAGAACACATGGCACGTCTTCGGTCGTGGCGTACTTCACCTCTCCGTCCTCATCGAGACCATGCGACGTGAGGGCTACGAACTACAAGTCGGGCAACCACAAGTCATCATCAAAGAGATCGATGGCGTCAAGTGCGAACCCGTCGAGCAACTCACCGTCAACTCGCCCGAGGACTGCTCCGGCAAGATCATTGAGTATGTCTCCACACACAAAGGCGATATGACCAAGATGGAGATGGTCAACGACCGAGTACAACTCGAGTTCACCATCCCTTCACGAGGCATCATCGGTATGCGTACCTACGTCATGAACGTCTCAGCAGGCGAAGCCATCATGTCACACCGCTTCCTCGAGTTCCAACCCTATAAAGGCGAAATCGTGAAACGCAACAACGGCTCACTCATCGCCATGGAAAGCGGAACTGCCTACGCCTACGCACTCGACAAACTCCAGGACCGTGGACGATTCTTCATCAACCCGGGAGAGGAAGTCTATGCCGGACAGGTCGTCGGCGAAAACGCTAAGGAAGGCGACATCGTCATCAATGTCACCAAGTCCAAGAAACTCACCAACATGCGTTCCAAGTCCGCCGACGATAAAGCCGTCCTGCCACCCGCTATCATCTTCTCACTCGAAGAAGCACTCGAGTACATCAAGGAAGACGAGTATGTCGAGGTAACACCTACACACATGCGCCTACGCAAAATCATTCTCGACGAAACAGAACGCAAACGCGCCAAAATGCGCTCTGACAATAGTGCACAATAAATAATTGAATAATATAAACTGTAAATAGTAATAACATGCAAGTAGTAAAGAAAGACATTGATCAACTCAATGCTACCCTGACGATTACAATCGAACCAAGCGATTACGAAGCAAACGTCGCTAAGGAACTCAAGACTATTCGTCAAAAAGCCAATATCCCTGGCTTCCGACCAGGTATGGTGCCAGCCGGTTTAGTGAAGAAAATGTACGGCAAGTCCGTACTCGGCGAAGAAGTAAACAAAGCCATCAACGATGGTATCTACAACTACATCAAGGAACAGAAACTCAACATCCTTGGAGAACCACTGCCTAACGAGGAGGCTACCCCAGAAATCAATTGGGACAACGACACCACCTTCTCTTTCGCTTTCGACATCGCTCTCGCTCCCGACTTCGATGCCAACCTCACCGCAAAAGACACTATACCTTATTATGAGGTAGAGGTCACCGACGACATGGTCAACGAACAAGTTGAGAAATATCGCTCATACTATGGACCTATGGTTGATGCCGACAAAGCAGCCGAGAAAGATGTACTCAAAGGGGTACTCACCGAGCAGAAAGAAGAAGGCCTACACAAAGACGACGCCATCTTCTCGATCGAATACATGACTGCCGACGACCAAAAGAAACTCTTTATCGGTGCTAAGAAAGGCGATGTCATCACCTTCAACCCAAAGAAAGCATACAACAACGATACAGAACTCGCTTCACTACTCGATATCAAGAAAGACGAAATAGCAGAACACGAAGGCGACTTCACCTTCGAGATCACTGAGATCAAGCACCACGAACTCGCTGCTATCGATGCCGAACTCTTTACCAAGGTCTTTGGGAAAGATGCTGTCGCTAATGAGGACGAGTTCCGTGCACGCATCCGTGAGAACTTCAAACAGCAGTTCGTTGCCGATGCCGACTATAAGTTCGAACTGGACGTCAAAGCCGCTATCATGAAGAAACTCGATGGTATCGCTTATCCTGATGCTTTCCTCAAACGATGGATCAAGGTTACTAATAAGGACATCACCGACGAGAAACTCAACGAGGACTATCCCGAGATGCTCAAGAGCCTCACTTGGGATCTCGCACTCAACCAACTCATCGAGAAATACGATATCAAGGTCGAGAAAGACGATGTTGAAGCCTATGCTAAGAAGGCTACGCTCATGCAGTTCCGGGCTTGGGGTATGCCGGAGATGGAGGATTCTATCGTCGCTGGCTACGCTAACCGTATGATGCAGGACGAGAACCAACTCCGTTCTATCATCTCACGAGTTGGAGAGGAGAAAGTCTGCGCTGCACTCAAAGCAGTCGTCAAACTCAATACACAATCCATCTCCCGCACAGACTTCGACAAACTCTTTGAAAAATAAAACATAAGCCCTATACTCTCATAAGCCCTATAAGCCCTATTCGCCTTATTCGCCCTATAAGCCCTATAAGCCTTATTCGCCCTATAAGCCTTATTCGCCTTATTCGCCCTATAAGCCCTATAAGCCTTATTCGCCCTATAAGCCCTATAAGCCGTATAAGCCCTATTCGCCTTATTCGCCCTATAAAAATATAGAGAGTAAAGAGAGTAAAGAGTAAAAAGTCATAGAGTAAAAAGTCATAGAGTAAAAGTCATAGAGTAAAAAGTCATAG
>CAYNMA010000174.1:0-1324 GCA_964398075.1 uncultured Bacteroides sp.
TTAAAATTCTCTTTACTTATTTTGAATATATCACTTGCTGTCCAAGGTGTTTCAAACTCAGAACCGTTTTCTAATTCAATAATATAATAAGCTGTGCAACTTAAATGATGAGCAGCTTCTCTCAATAATTCAATTTGTTCATCGGTTAATTCACCTTCTCCGTGTGGAAAATCAAATCTACCTGTTAATAACGAATACTTAATCTTGTGTTTCATATAAACTACCTCCTATAATTGGAATACCTAATCCATAAATGTCTTTATATATGGGGCCTAACGTTCGGCCAGTAAATATATTCACTCCATCATCAACTTCCAAAGGAATTACGCTATAATCTTTGGGACCATTTCTTAAATTGATATCTATGGTACTATCTAAAAGTGTTTTAGCTTCTGAAGGAGTATGTCCATTATTAATTAGTTCCTAAATAAATTTATTATACTCCTCAGGGCTTTCTTTTAATTTTACTGCAATATTATATCCTGGATCATCAGGAATAGGATTATTCTCCATCCAAGCATTTGCACTAATTCCTCTTGCTCTAACCTCTTGGGGGTCTTTTGCATACGCAATATATTTATCTATTTTTTCTTTAGCCTCTTTGTAGCTTAATCCCTTATCCATCTAATATTTAATATTGGCTTCATATTTAACAGGATCAACTTCCAGCTAGTTAGCTAATCGTTTAGCATTTTCCATTTGCTTTTCAACTGCTGACTAAACTCTTTGAGGAGGTCTAGGATACTCTGATGCATGTCTAAAAGTATTTTTCCAATTCAAATTACTTGCATGTCCTGCTTCATGAATAATATCCCAAAATCTTGTTATATTAGGATCTAAATAAAGTGTCCTTTCTCCATTTTTTTCTACTACACTTGCACCAAGAGCGTCTTCTTTCTTAGGAATTTCAGGTTTAACTTTTAAACGTTGTTCAGAGAAAGGTCCTATTTGAATTACTGCTTCTCTGTATTCAGGTACTTTATCAAAGTCAAGTGTTGAAGATTGCCAATTATACATTTCACGAGCATCTTCTACTGACATATCTTTAGATGCTCTTTTTAGAGCAGTTGGACCATTAATCCACTTTCTATATATGTCTCTACCTTTGATTATCTGATCTGCAAACCATTCATAACCTTCACCTAAATCTTCCATCAAACGTTTATATTCCTCTGAATTTTTAACGTTGTCAAGCTATTCAGTCATCCATTTTTCAACCTTTGGTAAATCTTTCCTTACCTATTTACCAAGTTCTTTAGCTGCTTTCTTTCCTTTCTAAAATTTTGGAATTAATTTCATATGCAAATATATTAAATAATTAAAT
>CAYNMA010000174.1:1424-3894 GCA_964398075.1 uncultured Bacteroides sp.
ATTCGCAGCAATGGAAGGAATCGAACCTTCTAAAAGTCCCTAATGACTCATTGCTTGGCATAATTTTTGTTACACTACTTGAAAGTAAGGGTTCCATGACCTGCACTTACCTATAGATCATCGAATATTGAGGGATGGTCCTTGTAAACCCAACTAGTAGACGGTATTAACGAAAACTTTTTATGTATGAAGAGCAAATTCATCTTAAAGGTTATTGTTAACATTGATGTTACAGAAATAGTAGCGTTAATAATAATCTACCTACTTTCTGTAGTGTAACATCGAAGGGCTTGTATTGTATACGCAATACAGGCTCTTTTTTAATTATGCCTTGGTACAGTTTTTGCTGTACTCTATTTGTTAGCGTCAGATAAGCTAATGGGAGGCATCCGATTATGCAGTAGAACCTTTAAAATCCTATTAGTATGATGTTATCAGAAAATGAATTTACAAAGGTGCTAATTGCGTTTGTCGTGATAGTGCTGAGTATTTTTGTTATTATTGCGTAAAACATTCAGAGAGTGTATCGTAACGATATGCTCTCGCTTATACCATAAGTTTTTAAAGGTTCTACTAACATAAATCAAGATGGTGCCAATATTGGCACAGTTTTTGAATATTAAAAAAAGGAAGGGTTCTAAGACTGCCAGAATGCACTTCCGCCAGATCATCGAATATCGGAAGGCAGTCAGCGAGATATTCCGACTAGTAGACGGTATTAACGAAAACTTTTACAACATGTTCAAACTAAAAGTTCTTGTTAACATCGACTTAAAGATGAGTGTAGTTTTCGAACTGTCATATCGTCGTTAAGTAGATCAAGCCACTACTCACGCCAGTAGTGGCTTTCTTTGTCTTAGAACGAATCCTTTTTATATTATACCCTTTCGGTTATAAAATCATGAATATTTCTCATGATTATCCCCGAAAGGGTATATTATTTTCATATAATAAAATTACGATCTAGTACACTATTGTATATCACATTGCCATCTTTATCTTTAATTATGGTTGGTTCAGCTTTTGTCATCTCCTTCCAAATAAAATATACGACGACAGGAAATAATAAAACGAACAGAATCCCTTTACATATTTTGAAAAACACTTCACCTATCTCAATGATAGGGAAAAAGATAATAAATAGAATCGTTTTACTCGTTTCAATTAAATTTTCAATTTTACTTTTCATCTTTTTGTAAGATTTTTTGAATAACCATTGTTTTTATACCAATACATATAGTTAGTGCCTTCTGGAATAGTTTGTTCTAACACAAAGGGTTTACGACCAAAGGTTTCAAATACTTCTAAATTTTTAAGGAGTGGACGAAGAGGAAAAAATCTTCCTCCAAGACTTCGATAAGAATCTTTAAACGGTTGTAAATCCCACACATCTCTTATTGTATATTCTGGTCTTCCTAGAAAACCTTGATTTATTTGGAAAGTAGATAATTGTTGGTCAGGAGTTAGTGATAATACTTGAACATAACCCCCATTCCCAGTTATTGGATCAAAAGATATTCCTTCATAAGGAGTATTACCTTTCATAGGTACGACGACATCTTTAAGACGTTTTGATCCAGTTTCTTTTCTTATCCTTTCTGCTTCTTCTAAATTATAACGATAAGTTCCATTCTCATTAGGCTCATATAGTTTACCTTTATATTTAGAAGGATTTGTGCCTAAACGCCAAGCTTCATCTCTAAATTCAACTACTGCTTTTGGGGTAAGACCAGCAGGTAAATTTCCAAATATTTCTTCTCTTGCTTCTGGAGTAGCCTCTTCAATAGCTTTCAGAATCCGAGGTTTCCATTTTGGAATTTCATTATCTAAGCCTTTTCCCGTGATGAAATCTTTTGCTGTTGCAAGAAATTCTTTAGGCTTAGAAATTCCAATCTGTTTTGCGTTAGTATAAGCTAGTGGCGTTATATTCTAATACGCAGCATCTAAAGCTCTCTAACCAAAAGCCCTCTTTAAAAAAGTTGGAGTTTTAATTCCCGCTCCTCCACCAATCCATCCACCAGGATTGGTTAAATGAGCTAATTCATCACCCAATGCTCCATGACTGTAATCATGCCAATCTTCTTTTCCTGTTTCCAAGTTTGTCCAAAGATCCATAGCTTTTGCACCAGCCATACCACCAACAACACCACGAGCCATAGCCCAGGGGTTAGACGCAGCACCTGCAGCCATTACTGTTGGCATCCAAGTACGATATAAATTTCCAACTAAAGTACTGTTATCATGCAATTGACTATCCATCTTTACACCAAAATCACTTCTATTTTCTTGTTTGATTTCAGCTGGCTATTGAACGTAAGTAGTGTTTCCTGAAAGGTAATCAGCAACTTTTTCAATAAGTCCTGTTACATCAGTTGCATACTTCTTTTCCTTTACTGGATTGTGATACTCTTCCATTGCTTTCTTTTTCTCTTCATCTGGAGCTTCTACAATTACAACTGGAGCAGTTGCC
>CAYNMA010000175.1:0-3884 GCA_964398075.1 uncultured Bacteroides sp.
AGACTATAGACAACAGACAACAGACAATAGACAACAGACATAGATAATAGACAATAGACAATAGACAATAGACTATGCAGTATATTTCAGGTGAGACAGTTCCTCTGTTTGGGGAGAAGTATACCTTGCAGGTGAGAGACAGCAAGACGGTGAACACGGTGCGTGTGGAGGGTGATATTATTATTCTCACATGCAATACGAGTTATCCATGGGCAACCAAGAAGCGTATCATGGACTGGTTCTACCGTAATCAGTTGGCGGGGTATCTGAATGAGGCGTTCCCTAAGTGGCAGGAAAAGATGCAGGCGTATTATGTGCGTCTCAGTCTGCGTGATATGAAGACCCGTTGGGGCAGTTGTACGCCTAAGACTCGTGCTATTCGTCTCAATATACAACTGGCAACACGACCGAAGGAGCAGATAGACTATGTCATAGTGCATGAGTTGGCGCACTTGCAGGAAGCCAATCATAGTGCTGCGTTTTGGGCGATAGTGGAGCAGTATATCCCTCATTGCAAAGTGGTGCGGCATCAGTTGAAATATGGAACAGAAAATGGAACAGATGAAGGAACAGACAATACTAATTCGTAAAGCCACGGCAGCGGATGCGGCATTTGTTGCTCGTGTAGCGGTTATGGCGTTGGGCGAGGACTTCGCCGCTTTCTTAGACGACACAGACAAGATGCAGCGCATCACGTCTATATGTCACCGTGAGGACACGCTCTATTCGTGGGCGAACGCCTGGGTGGCGGTGTGCGATGATATGCCCGTGGGTGCTATCATTGGCTATGACGGTGCACGGTATGCAGCAATGCGTGAACTCACTTTTGGGTTGTTTGCGGATATGCTTGATGAGACCACACGGCAGATGCCGATGGAGACCGAGAGTGGGGAGTATTACTTGGATAGTCTGGCGGTAGAGCCTGCTTATCGCAATCGAGGTATTGCTCGGCAACTACTGCTGCACGCGCGGGAGTCGTTCCTCAAAGAGAAGCGTCAGCCTGTAACCTTGGTTGTGTTGCCGGATAATCCTGCTCGTGGGTTGTACGAATCGATAGGCTTTGTACCTGAGAAGCACCTCTTTTTGTTTGGGGAGGATTACCTTCGCTGCAAGTATCTGCCGGTATAACTCTGCTGGCACTTCATCAGCATCTCGGGTGTTCCGCTAAATACTATATTTCCACCATTTTCTCCGCCTTCGGGTCCGAGGTCGATGACATGGTCCGCCGACATGATGATGGCGGGGTTGTGCTCGACGACAATCACGGTGTGTCCTTTGCTAATCAGTGCGTTGAGTGCTTTGAGTAGGACACGGATATCGTGGTAGTGTAGACCTGTGGTAGGTTCATCGAAGACAAAGATGGTGGGTTCGGTTTTCTCGTTGGCAAGGAAGGTAGCGAGTTTGACACGCTGGTTCTCACCGCCGGAGAGGGTGCTCGATGATTGTCCTAACTTGATGTATCCGATGCCGACATCTTGCAGCGGTTTGAGTCGTTTTACTATCTTTTTCTCGGTGCTGCCTTTGCTGTCGGAGAAGAACTCGATAGCCTGATTGACAGTCATCTGCAGGACATCGTAGATGTTCTTGTCCTTGTATTTTACCTCTAAGATATCTTTCTTGAATCGTTGTCCGTGGCAGTGTTCGCAGGTGAGGACAAGGTCTGCCATGAACTGCATCTCGATGGTGACAGTTCCTTCGCCTTTGCACTCCTCGCATCGTCCGCCAGGGGTGTTGAAGGAGAAGTGAGCAGCGGTGAAGCCCATCTGTTGGGCTGCTTGCTGTTCGGCAAAGAGTTTGCGTATCTCGTCGTAGGCTTTGATGTAGGTGACGGGGTTGCTTCGTGTGGAGGTGCCGATAGGGTTTTGGTCGACATACTCGATGTTGGACACGAGGTGTAGGCTACCTTGCAGACAGTCGAAGTCGCCGGTGTAGTCCGCCACTCCGCCAAAGTATTTCTTTAGGGCGGGATAGAGCACCTTGCTTACGAGACTGGACTTGCCGCTACCTGATACACCTGTTACGACGGTGAAGACATTGAGCGGGAAGCGTACATCGAGGTTCTTGAGGTTGTTCTCGCATACGCCTTTCAGTTCGATATAGTTGTTCCATTTGCGTCGGAACATAGGTGGTTCGATGACTTCCTTGCCGGTCAAGAAGTCGACGGTGTAGGAGTGCTTGACGGGTGGATTGGTAATGGTTCCGTCGTTGTTGTATTGTCCTTCCCATACTATCTCGCCGCCGTTGCGACCTGCTTCGGGTCCAACATCGATGATATAGTCGGCAGCCCGGATTATCTCCTCGTCGTGCTCAACAACAACAACGGTGTTGCCAATGTCACGGAGGGTCTTGAGCACGCCAATGAGTCGTTCGGTGTCTCGAGGGTGCAGTCCGATACTGGGTTCGTCGAGTATATAGAGTGAGCCAACAAGGCTGCTGCCTAAGGACTTGGCCAGGTTGATGCGTTGGCTCTCACCACCGGAGAGGGTGCTTGAGAGTCGGTTGAGCGTGAGGTAACTGAGTCCCACTTCGTCCATGAAATGCAGTCGAGACTTCACTTCCTGCAGTAGTTGTTTGGCGATAGCGGCTTCGGTGTCGGATAGTTGCAGTGCGTCGAACCACTCGATGAGTTGTCCGATGGGCATGGTGACGAGGTCTGTGATGCACTTATCGCCAATCTTGACATAGGTCACTTCTTTTCGCAGTCGGCTGCCGTTGCATGCAGGGCATATTGTCTTGCCACGAAAGCGTGAGAGCAGCATACGGTATTGCATCTTGGAGTATTGCTTCTCCTCGAGCATCTTGAAAAAGTCGTTGAGTCCGTGGAAGTAACTATTCCCTGTCCAGAGCAACTGTTTCTGTTCGGGCGTGAGGGCGTAGAAAGGTGTGTGGATAGGGAAGTCGAAGAGTGATGCGTTCTGTATCAGTTCTTGGTTCCACAGTCCCATCTTCTCGCCTCGCCAGCACGCCACAGCGCCTTGGTAGATAGAGAGTGACTTATTGGGTATGACGAGGTTGGGGTCGATGCCCATGATATGTCCAAAGCCGTTGCATTCTGGGCATGCGCCAAAGGGGTTGTTGAAGTCGAAGAGGTGTTCGGTGGGTTCGATGAACTGCATGCCATCGGCTTCAAAGCGGATGGAGAAGGTGGTGATGGGGCCGTCTTGCAGTTGTATGATACACGAACCATTGCCTTCGAAGAAAGCGGTCTGCACGGAGTCGGCAAAGCGGTTGAGCGTGCTCTGCTGACCATCGGTGATGATACGGTCGATGAGCAAGTAGATGGGTTCGGTGGTGGCATCGATCTCGCCTTTGAGTATATCGCTGATGCGTATGATGTCTTTGCCTCGTAGAATACGGCTGAAGCCTTGCTCTTGCCAGATGGCGGCTTGCTTGGATAGGGGTTTGTCGGTGCGATCGACGGGCGAGAGCAGCATCAGTTTGGTGGCATTGGGTAGGGATGAGACATAGTTGATGACATCTGCCACAGAGTGTTTCTTGACCTCCTGTCCTGAGATAGGCGAGATGGTGTGCCCAATGCGAGCGTAGAGCAGTTTGAGGTAGTCGTATATCTCGGTGACCGTTCCGACGGTTGACCGTGGGTTCTTGGCTAAGGTCTTTTGCTGAATGGCGATAGCGGGCGGGATACCATCGATGAAGTCGACTTCGGGCTTCTGCATGCGTCCCAAGAACTGGCGCGCATACGAAGAGAGACTTTCGACATAGCGTCGTTGTCCTTCGGCATAGAGTGTGTCGAAGGCAAGGCTCGATTTGCCGCTACCGGATAGACCTGTGATGACGACGAACTTGCCTCGTGGGATGCTTAGTTCGATGTTCTTGAGGTTGTTGGTGCAGGCACCTTTGATATGTATGTAGCCGGTTTCCAA
>CAYNMA010000176.1:0-3869 GCA_964398075.1 uncultured Bacteroides sp.
CAACCTCGCTCTTAAATGGTGTACAGAATTTGGACGATTGGCTAATCAAGAAATTGAGAACCCAAAAGACAGATTCGCATTTAAAGTTAAGACGCGATGGATAGATCGAGTATATCAAGAGTATGTAGCAATATATACTACAAATGATGAGAAAGATTCATCAGTCCGTAAAGCTCTAGGTATACATGATGGTAAGCAAGTATTTAACTTCGCAGATTCCATCAATTTGGAATTAATTAACAAAACATGGGACTCAGCAGAACGTAAGTTCTGGATATGGGTAAACAGTTGGGTTAATTGGTTCGTGGAAAACTATAAGTATATAGAAAATACTTATAGAATCTCTGGAGGTACTAATGATAGCTGGAAACAACTAGTTAGAACTAAGGCCTCTTATCTTGATGGATATCTCGATGATTTCATTGATTATCTTGAAAGATCATTCAAACAATAAACACAATGGAGTATTTCCCTTTAATACTTAAGCAGCGTATACTACACGCTACTAACAAATCCCTTGAGGATATAGATGAGATTATTCAGCAGCTTCGTATCATTCATCAAGGCGAAGAGGTTAGTGATCCTCATATATTCTGTCAAGGAGACTTTCTTGAAGAAGACATCTTGTATGAAGTGTGTTTAAACCCAGAATTACGTAAAGTAAGTAAATGGACTATGGAAAGGATTGTCATGCAACAAATAAGCTGGCAAACTTTACAGGTAAGATTAAACATTGCTATTAATGTATTAGCTCGAACAGAACTAAAACATAGTAGTAGGAATCTACGCATATGGATGCAAGATAATCTTGTCAAGAACTGCTGGGCAATTCACAGAGCTAGGCTTATACGTGACTTGCCATTCTATGAGGGCTAGAGAGGAGAAATCTTCTCTAGCCTACATATGGAATCGCGCATTACGGCATCAGAGATTCAGTTGATAAAGCAGGCTCAAAAGGGAAGCGAACTTGCTTTTAATAAGTTGTTTGCCCGTTACAAAGAGTTCGTAGATAATGTGCTCTTTAGTTACGTGAAAGACATGGATGAAGCTAAAGATTTAACCAACGTGGTATTTCTTAAAGCTCATCGTAAACTCTCGTCATTCGTGGACTATTCATCATTTGGAGGATGGTTACGAATTATAGCTAATCGAACAGCGATAGATTATTTACGTAAGATGAAAGAAAAAGCAGTAGAGTTAGGTGAGGATACTGGAAGGGTACCAGCTGAATTAACTAATTCTTCAGAAGAAGAAGACCTTGTCAATCTTCTTGAGTATGAGTCTCTCTTAAAAGAGTTCGAGAAACTCCCAAAGAAGACACAGCGTATTTTCAATCTGTTTTACGTAGAAGATTTATCAATTGAAGAGATTAGCAAAGTGCTTAAAACTCCTACAGGCACTATAAAAGCTACGTTAAGTCGTACTCGTAGGAAATTAAAAAACAAATTAAATGTTTAACAAATGACTTCACTTTTAATGATTCTCGCAAGTATTGCTATTGCAATGGGTTTTGCTCGTTACAATCAAAGCAATAAGTTGTTCTGGATCCTTCTAGTTAGTCTCTTAGTAGGCTTTACTGGTACGAAGATGGTCAACTCTGCCTTTGTTGGCCATAAAAGTGAAGCTAGCTATGTTAAATCTACTTCTACTCCCATGCTGGCACCGTCGTGCTCGTTTAAGGCTTTGGAAACCAAAGAGGGCGTTGGTACACTTGTTGAGACAAAACCAGCAGGTAAGGATACAGTAAAAGTAGATACTATAGCTATGCTGAACTTTGGTGAAGATGGACATCTAACAGTGCTCACTGAACCACCACAACTAGAAGGGTTAAAAACGAATTTTATATTCGACACAAGCTGAATAAAATTAGTTGCCCAGGACATTATTAGAGTTTAATAACAAAAAGTATTTAATTTTTAAAGACATTATCAAAATGGCTAAGAATAATAAAAAAGGCGGCTTGAAGACCGCTCAGACCGAGACTGTTAACGAAGTAATTGAGACAACTGTAGAGCAGGTTAAAACAACCGTACAACCTACAAGCGCAACTATGACGATGGATCGTAACCATCAAGTAGATATGCTTAAGATCATGCATGAAACATTTTCACCAGTACATGACCCAGATGCAGCGGCTCATACAGGCTTCAGCCAGAAGGCTGTAGATAGTATGAATCGCCTTAAAGCACTTGGTATTGCAGTTGTATATGCTCAAGAAGTCGCATTCGGTAATAGTGATTTCGCAATGATTCTCCGTAAGTCGGATCTCCCAGAGCTTAAGGAAGCTATGGCTGAGATTAATATCAAGCTTGATGATACTAAGCTTCTTACGTCTAAGGAGACGGATGCCGCAGGAACTGTAACAGTACCCTCTACAGCAGTAACTGTATCAGATGATACAAAGGAACAGCTTAAGAAGGATGCTGAAGCTACTAAGGCATCGCAGGGTAAAACGTATGACCCTACTAAGATTAAGGATGAAACAGAGCTTAAAGAAGCTTTGTCTGGTATCCTTGCAATCAATCGTGATGAGAAGCTTATTGAGTCTATTTATAAGGCAATTAGCTTCTGGCTCGCATATCAGAAGGTAACAGCTAATAAGGCTAACAACAAGGACCGTATTCAGGAATTGAATAGTATGTCTAATGTGGATATATTTCAGGAAGTTGTTAATCTTACGGGCCGCACAGGCACCCTCTGTTATGGTTTGGCAAACCATATCTTTCTCCAGACCGCCTCTACTGGTTCCCCAGTATCTGCATGGTGCTGTTTGTACTCTTCTTCAATCAATAAAGAAACAGGTATTTGTAAATATGCTAATGAGGAGCTTGCAGACATCATCAAGTGTCTCGTCAAGTACGAAGCTAACAACATTCGTGCAAAGGCATTGGCTACAATAGAAGAAGAGAATAAACTTCCAGAGAAGGATCGTGTTCAGTCGCATATCGACACCGCCAATAAGAACATCGCTTACGCAGATAAGGCTACACAAGCAGTTGTGTCGGCTCCATCTGAGTTTGTAGCGACTCTCAAGGAGAAATATCTTGCAAAGGATAACTTCGCTCATAAGACAGTTATTTGTATCAAGAAAGCTTTCTATAGTGATATTGATGCTGAGAAGATGTCAACCGTTAAGATTGAATCTCTACTCAATAACTGTACAACGTACGCTGGTATAATCTCTAACTTGTTCCGTGACCCAAGCAATCAGCTTGATGGTTACAGTCTGGATAAGGTAGACCATCTTGAATTCAAGACCGCTGAGGAAATCTCTGCAGAGAAAGCTGAAGCTGAGAAGGCTGCAGCAGAAGCCGCTGAAAAGAAGGCTAAAGAGGATGCTGAGAAGAAAGCAGCAGGCTTGAAGAAGAAGGCTAAGGAAGAGAAGAAGAAGCAAGTAAAAAAATAATTCGTTCGATTAAGGAAAAGAGCTCACAATTAATCGGACGGGCTACAAAATTACTTGATATTCAGTATGCTAGTGAGACTAATTAAAATGTATCAAACATGAAAAATTTAATAACATCATTGTTGGGAATAGCTTTTATGATAGTTGGTTGTAATATTGCTAACATTCTAGGCTATAGCCCTCCAACGAATCTGCAGACAGTAGCTGCATCTACTGTACAGCAACCATTAGACCATTTGTACGGTCAGCTGAATAGAACTGAACCTGACACAGTGTTTCTTCATGACACAGTGCCTTGTAACCATAAACCGCAGCCTGTAAAGACTGTAGTTAAAACAAAAATCATAAAGGAGAAGGGTATCTCGTCTTTACCACTCCTTTACATAGCTACACCTGTTGAGGGAGACAATGTAGCTTACTCCTACGATGTGCACAAGTTAGGAGAATAACCTCTTCGGTATGG
>CAYNMA010000177.1:0-3859 GCA_964398075.1 uncultured Bacteroides sp.
TCTTAACATTCTTTTCTTTAGCACTTTGCAATGCAGCAGAAGCTTGTTCTTTAGTTTTATTTTGCATTGCAGACCTAATATTAACAGCACTATTAATTCTATTGTTAGTGGTTGTTACCTGATTATTAGTGTTTTGTACAGCAAAACTTAGCTGTTTATTCATTTCTCTTACAGACTCATCAAATGCTTTCTGTTGCTGTACTGTATCCCAAACATTTAATGCTGTACCTAATATAGCTAATCCTGCACCTAATTCAGCAGTACCAAACCCAGAACTACCACTTCCACTACTTCCTGCAGCTTGTTGAGAAGCATCAGCAGCTTGTGTACCAGTAGAGGAACCACTAGCAGTACCATTACCACTTGTTGCACTACCTGAGGTACCATTAGAGGAAGTATTTGATAATGTACCTCCTTCTGTTGGTACATCACTAGTATAAGCACTCATATCTACCTTGCCATCTTTCATCGTTAATCCATTAGGATCATATGCTTTAGTATAATTAGCAGATGGATTAGCAGTATCAGTATAGGATTGAAAACTAGCACCGTTATTATGTATAGTGTTAGTATAGGTTTGTGTTCCACCATTTTCAAATGTCTGACTAGTATATGTTTTAGGTTGCGTAGGTTTACCATTACCTACACCAGCAACACTACCACTACCCTTAGTAGGACTTTGAATAGTACCACTATTACTATTTAGTTTAGCTAAACCAGCTTTACCTAATTTATATCCACTGTATGCTGATATAGCACCACTAGCAATACTAGCTAAATTCTTAGAAATTTGTGTATTAGGGTCTTGCTTAGCTATTTGAGCTTGCATGCTAGCATTAGCTGCACTAGGATCAAGAACTGATGATACTGCCATATTATGCTCCGTATAATTGAGATCTGGTAGGTATATTAGCAGGTAAATTAATCATAGCATCTATAATATTAGAACAACTTGTATCAGGTAATTCAAACTGTTTAGCATAATTAGTAGGATTAAGACTAGCAAAACGATGTACTCTTTTTACTATGGATTCAAGAGTTAATCCTCCACCAGACATCATTTGATTGAGGTTGGATAATTCTAATTGCTTATCCTTAGTTTCTTGCATTTTGTTCTGGAAATTTTCTACTGCTTCTTGCTGATTTTTACCTATAGTATACTTATAAAGATTTAAAGCTAAGTTAATACATGCAAGAGCTATCATAAGTATCATATAGTTACCACAGGTAAGAATAGTAATTACTAAGTTTACTATAAATTCAATAATCATACCAAATACAGTATCATCTAAACCTACTAGTTTGAGAAGACCACTGAGACCAATAAATTGCATAATCTGACCATAACCTTTCATTACTTCAAAATAAAGATTAGAGCTGATGGCTGCTGCTATAAGAGCTACAGGTCCTGTAAATATAATAGATAATATAAACTTACCCCAAGATACTTTAATTTTCTTTTTCATCCAATAAGACCAATACTCCTTAGATGAATATTGATATACTACTAGAGCATCTTGAAATGATAATTTATTAATTACATCTATAACTATTGGTAAAAAGCTGTTACCATCAGGTGCTAAACAAGATAAACTACCTGCTTGTCGTTGTCCACCTTCTCGAGGATTAATTACCCAATTTATATTATAATCTTCTACTCTAATTTCTTCATACTCCCATTTATTGATGTTATGGAAGTATCTGAATATAATTCTTTCTCCTTCCCAATCATCATCATTTTGTACTATTATATAGGTATTACCTGTTTCAGGGAGTAAACTTTCTTTAAAAATATCATAAGGTAAGTCTGTTCTTACTATTGATGGTGGATTATTTTCTTTATCCTGACCATACTTCCAATATTCTTTTGTTTTATCTATATATAAATTTTTTGCATTATACTCTAGCAATGTGACATCTATATCTTTATCAAATATAGAAGTCAGAATAGAATCTTTGTCTACACAATAAGTACCTTTAGTATGATATTCAATTCCATCATAAGTTTCATACCAGTGACCATCTCCATCTGTCTCAGTTTCATAAGTATTATAAGGACTTTTAAGAGTTTTTCCTGCAATAGTGATGTTAGCTGCTTCTATTTCAGTTGTTTCTTTAAGACTATAGAGTCTCTTCATAGTAATATTTAAATTTGGCTTAGTATAGCTAATAGTACCATTTCTTTTAGTTTCTATGTATTTGTATGCTAAATCTTCATTACTACCACTAAACCATGGGTTATCAGGTTCAGTTGATTCAAATGCTTGTGTTTGCTGATAATACTTAGCAGTTATAGGAATACCATCGATTTTCTCATATATACTAGTGGTATCGTCATCTATCTCTGATTCTACTTGTATTTGATATACTTTTACTAAGTAAACAGGTCTAAAATAGTAATTCCAGTGGCTAAACGCTTCATAGCTCTCATCATGTGAATCATATTCAATGGTATATACTGCTTCAGGGCAAACTTTCATCTTGCCTGTATATGTTATTTCATATAAATAAGAGGTTTGTGCTTTAGTAGCAGTCCAATCATAACAATATCTATATTTAGCTCGTCCAACATGCTTCTTCTTCTTGTATTGTCTCCAAGTATGCTTAGCTCTATAATTATATCCTTCACATTGCCAAACACCAATGTTTCTACCACCAGTAGTACCTTTATATAGATCAAAATAATGAAAACAGTACTTAGCAATAGCTTTAACACCCATAGGTTTATACTTTCTACGGTCTATTTCAGCAAAGTGCCTATGATAGTAGTCTTCTCCATCTTTATCAGTCTCAAATATTTCATCACTTGTATATCGTGTATATTTAGCATATGCTGCTATTTCAGGATGCCTAGTATCAGCTTTTAGTCTCGCATATACACTACCAAAAGAACTATTACCTTGAGTATACACATTAGTGGTTTTTATAGCATGCATAGGGCATCCATAACCCTGATAACAATCATATAACTGCTCTCTCATAGTACTAGTATCATTATCATTAAATCCGCATTGAGTATCATAGATGGTACACATCATGGATTCAAGAGTAGTACCTGCTCTTTTCATGCATTTTTTGTAAATATCATAATTAGAGCATTTACCATACCATTCTGCTTTCTTATACAGACTCTTTACTTCTGATGAATTCTTATAGTAGTCTTTGATAATGTAATGAGGGTCTCCCCAAATACCTGTTAAATCTACACTACCACCATAACTTTGATAGCCTTTTAGTTGCTCATTAAGTTTGTCTATTGTCTTCTGAATATTCTTTTTCTTAGTTTCATCAGTTTCTTCTTCAAGTTGTTTCTTCTTGTTCTCAATACGCTTCTGTTGGTCTGCTATAAGTTTAGTTTTATTTCTAAACTTAGAATTCTTAGGTAAATTTCTTTTCTCTGCTACACTACCAGAACCCCATCCCATATCACCTCCACCTACTTTTAATGGCATCATAGGTAAGCAAGGTGTTGTTCTATCTGCTGCCTTAGTGTAGTTAAAAGTACTACCATTTTTAGCAGTATAAATATAACTACTGGTAGTACCACTAGCAGGTATAGGTGACATATAAACATGTGTAATACCAGCAGTAGCTTTTAATTCATACTCAACATAGAGGTACTCTTGTGCTACTATTGGTTCTGAATCTTTATCTAATATATTATAAGTAGGAACTGTTTTCTCAATCTGATTTCCATTAGTATCTACTAAATAAACACGAATAGTATTTAAATCATCAAACCAATAGTCTTTAATAGTATAAACTGTACCACCTATGGTAATGTTATCACTATCCCAATCAAATCCATCTAATTGGTATCTAATCCATGTTGCTTCATCATAGTTAGGGTTAATTACAC
>CAYNMA010000178.1:0-3840 GCA_964398075.1 uncultured Bacteroides sp.
GCAGTTTGATATTGAGGTAGTAGTACTGCTTGTCGCCTCGCTTGTAGGCACTTGTAACCTCCTTATAGTCTGAGGTCTGTATTGCTTCGTTTACCATAACCTTTTAGTATGTATGCATTTAACTTATATTTATTTCTTACTTTCATAACTGCCATATTCACGATATAGCAGTATTTCATCATCTCGTCGGAGACTTGCTCCCACAACTTGCGTCTGATGGCGTAGGTCTTGCGGTGTATGAGGTAGCCCATGTATGAGTTGTACCTCTGTACAAATCGCTGCGTTACAACCTCAACAGGTGCGTCTAAGTGCGTGTAGTACCTATTGTACTTGCGTATGAGGTTCGTAGCGTTGCCTACCGTCCTATTCCCTGCATATATCCGTCCGTGTTTGATAGTACTGCCAATAAATGTCAGTCCGTGTCGCACTGGTTGCAGGTAGACCTTGTACGGATGGAGCACCATCTTTCGGTCGCTGAGTATTTGTCGGATATGTGGTAGGAGTTGTAGTAGTTCATCCTTGGTGTTGGCGAAGACTACAAAGTCGTCCACATATCGTCCATATCTCGTATTCGGCACATTGGAGAGATAGTCGTCTAACTCTTGCAAGTAGTAGTTGGCGAATATCTGGCTTGTGAGGTTGCCTATCGCTTGTCCGTAGTCCTTGCCATTGCAGAAGAGCGACTTGTTAGCAGGTAGTTCATCCCATAGCATCAAGTCTCCTCTGCGCTCGCAATTCAGTTCGGGTGAGTGTGTGGCTATCATGCGTGCCAGCCACACAATATCCTCCGTGTCGTTGCCGTGGTAGTGAGTGCGTATAAGGCTTTCGAGTGCATCAGCGAGTGTCGGCTTGTGTATCGTCATGAAGAAGCCTTGTAGGTCGCATTTAAGCACCCATCCGTCTTTGTACTGCTCCGCCATCTCGGCTACTCTCTTTACTCCGTAGTCCGTGCCCTTTCCTTTTCGGCAGTTGTAGGTGTCGTCTATAAACACACCCTCGAAGATAGGCAGTAGCCGCATCATCAATAAGTGGTGGACTACTCGGTCACGGAAGTCGGCAGCAAAGACCTCTCGTACTTTCGGTCGTGTTACACAAAAAGCAATAGACTTGCCTATTGTGTAGTTGTGGGTATTCAAATCTGTCCAAAGAACACTTATGTTTGCCAGTTCGTGCTGCTCAAAGGCTGCACAGGACTTGGTATTTCTCTTTCTCCTACGGCAGTCGAGGTAGGCTTTATAGACTTCGTCTATTGTGCACCACATCTGCGATAGTATAAATTTCAAAGCACACTAACACCGAGTTACTGTTCGTCTTGTTGTTGTTGTTGAACCCTCCATTGTTCAGATTGACTGCGTTAGTCTCCGAGTTCTGACAAGAAGTCCACCAGTTACCGTGCCTGCTATCACTGACTTGTTCTTAACTCTCCGCACTTGCGTGGGTGTGAGTGGATAGCCACCTTTAATTCAAATCGCTCTCTCGGATAGTCTGTGCTACCGACTCTGGCTTTATCGTGCTGCGTAGCCATCCGTTTGCTTGCCGTTCGATACTCGCCATTGGTCGTGCGAGTGCGAGGTAACTCTCCTGCTTCATGTAGTGATGCTCGTTGGAGAGTTTGAGCAAGGTCTGCAAGATGGCGTATTGTCCTAAATAGTGGCGGAGTGCTTGCTCCCGATACTCGGGGAAGTCGCTCGCCTCTTGTAAGTCCGCAAACATGTTGAGCGTGGTGTCGTAAATCCGTTGACCAAGTGTATGCCGCCTATCTCGTGTGAAAGTAGTGAGCATAAAATCCACCTGCTCCAATAGGCGGTATGTCGCCGTCCATAATGGTAACTCTGTCGATTTCTTGTCCTCTGCTTTCATAGCCGTGAAGAAACTCGTTTGTTGCTTTATTGGTTAAACAATATGGTTAATTATCTCGTTCCCTTAGCGAGGGCAGGAATGCCCTCGAATGGGAGAAGTTCTAAGTTAAAGGTCAAAGCACACTAACACCGAGAAACTGCCCGCCTTGAGGCCGTTGTTGAACCCTCCATTGGTCAGACCGACTGCGTAAGTCTCCCTGAACTGACAAGAAGTCCACCAGCCACCGCTGGTGATAGTTGGGATATAGGAGATGTGGCTTGAACTACTTCCTAAGCCGCATGCGTTATAGAGTGCTTCCATGGACTCTTTATTGAGGGCGAGTCGGCGTAGTTGTCCGTAAGCAGGTAGGAAACCAGTATGTACCACGCCATTGCTATCGGTATATGTCTGTTCAGCGCAATAGGAGATAGCAGGAACTTGATAGTTAGCAGGTAATGCTGTACCATCTTTGAGTGTGCCTTTCTTTACCACCTCGAGGATAGTCTTACAGTATTGGTGTCCGTCGTTGAAGTACTTCAAACCGCCTGTGTCGTTATTTGTTGTCTCCCCATAATAAGGGCAGTCCTCATCAGAATAGTTTTGTGGTCTAAGGATGTCATCGACATCATTGATGAAGTAGGAATTATTATTTGCCCACTGTTTGGATATTAAAACACTTGCAGCACCTACTGCCAGAGGTCCACATGGTTCTTTGAGTTTCCATCGAAAAGCATCGCTGCCTTCTTCAGTTCCTCCGAGTTCGGTCGGAGCAAAAGCGCCATAGATGATAGTGGCTTTCTGCTCGTCCGTCATAGCGGATATTTCTGCTATCGTGTAGTATGTGCCGTCTTCAGCGATACCAAACACACCATTGTAGTCGGTCGATGCCTTGAAGTAATGTACATGTATCTCGCGAGTTGTAAGACCTGCGTGGTAGTGGTCGGCGTTAGCATTGTGTACATAGCCGTCTACCTTAGGATAGGTCAGCGAGTAGTCTGTGCCGTAGGCGATACTAAACGATGCGCTACCTGTGCTGCCGCTCACGGTTATAGGGCAGGTCTGTGTCTGTCCGTCAGCGAGGGTAGCGGTAACGACAGCATCTTTGAGGTCGTTGATGTCGCCACCTGCGGTAGTCGTCTTTATGTCGAAGACGATGCTCACCGTCTCGTAAGAGAGTACAGGCTCTTTGTATTCGTGTGAGATAGAGCGGAAACCTACCTGTGCAACGAACTTGCGCACCAGCGGGTCTGCGTATTTAGAGCCTACATTGGGAAGTGTTACCTCGTAACTCTGTCCCATCGGTACGATGAACGAGCACTCGCCATTGGCGTTGATAGGGTGTTCTGTAACAAGACCCGTGGAGAGGTTCTGTTCTATTACCTTGTAGTTCTCCCATGTTATTTCGTCAGCGCATGAGAGGTTAATACTCATCGTCTCGTTCTGATAGTTAGTAACGAGGTCGTACTCTTCTCCTGTGAGAGCACTCTTGATGCGCGATATTTGTTTTCTTGCCATATTTGTAAGATTAGATTGTTACTGTATTGGTGTCTTCTGCTACTCCTGCTATCATAGGTAGCACAAGCGAGTAGGTGTCGCTGCTGTCGCTATTCTTGTCAAAGCGTGCAGACCATAGTACACTGCCTTTCTCAACGAACTTCTCCACCTGTGCATCCACTGCAGCCTTTATCGCCTCATGGTCTGCGCGTGCATTGTCGGCGGTGTCTATCTCAAAGGTGATGTGGTCGTCTGCTGCAAGCGTGCAGACAGAGGTCGGCACTATCACAACTGTTGCGTTGGTGTCCGTGGTTACATCGACATTGCTTTTCTGCATAGACGAGCAGATGACTTTCATTTGTGTCTCGTCCACGATAAGGCGTATGTCGTCTATCGTGATAGGCTCAGCAACGATGATGGTGTTGTTCGCTGCGTCTATTGTACAATTTACTCTTCTTCTCATAGTCCTGCGTATATTAGTGGCATGATACGGTTTATCTCCTCGTC
>CAYNMA010000179.1:0-3741 GCA_964398075.1 uncultured Bacteroides sp.
AAGGAGCAGTGCGAGCACTGTGACTGAGTGAAAGTCAAGCAGATACAAATAAAAAACACAAAGCACTCAAAAAGTGATAAGACATCCAAATTAGTAGTAATAAATTAAGAACGGGGAATTTTTAGAACATCCCTTTAATATTAACTCATTAAACATTCAAAGAAATGGCAGATTTAAGAATTGACGGCCGTATGAAGGTAAAGACCCTCAAGGCTAATTTCAAGAAAGCATTTGGCGCAACACTGCGCGTGTACACAACCGCTACCTGCAAGCAGAAGGCTGACGAAGAGGCTACTCTTGCTACTCTTATGGGAAGTGCAAAAGGTGGAGAATGCACCTTTGGCTCTAACCTCCGCGTAGGTAACTTCGAGAAGAAAGTAACCGAGATGTACGGCATTGGCGTACAAGTGGCTTCTCCCGACGACAGCAAACTCAGTGATAACGACATCACCCTCGCTGCTGCCGGCAAAGAGTAATAGACTCAAGCCGTTCTTGGAGACATCAACCTCCAAGAACGGCTTCTAAACAACAAACATAGTACAATCAACTAAACTCATACACACCATGGGATTTTTTACAAAAGGGAAGAACTCCGGTCTATTAGATGACCGCCGCAAAGATGTTAAGACACTGAAGAAAGCAATCAAGATTGCCACACTCGGCATGGTTGACACCACCGGCAAGAACAAAAACTCTTCTGTCCTAAGCAAGAAGAAATAACCACCATGACCAACACGAACCTAATTCAATTGGTCAAGGATGACATCCACGCTTTTATGAAGAACAACCAAGAGTTGTTCTTCAATGAGCGGGATTTCCAGATGCACTTGGCGATGTGGCTGAAAGACTCCGCCAACAAATACGATGACGTGGATTTAGAGTACTATATCCCTCGCGAGATTCTTAACAACACGCCTAATGATTATGAATGGTCTAGTGAACTACGTTTAGATATTGTAGTGAAGAAAGGTACTGAATATGTTCCGGTGGAACTAAAATACAAGACTAAAATTGTTAACAAGAAAACGTTACTACGCTTTGATGAAAACATCAATGCCTCCGCAGGAGATACTTTCAAGATAATAAAATCACAGGGCGCACAAGATTTAGGTATGTATGACTTCTGGAAAGATGTTAGACGCCTCGAACATATACGCAATCGTTTCAAAAATGTAATTGGAGGTTTGGCAGTATTCCTTACAAACGACACCGCTTACCAACACATACCAAAAGAATCCTCCAATAATTACTACCTCAATATAAGTGAAGGTATACATTCTTGTGATAAACATTGGAACGATTCGGAATCTACTTGTGCTAAGGGACATCCAAAATTCAAAGTAGAGCATGCATATACGATAGAATGGCATCCTACGAAAGCCGACTGCATTGACTTTAACTACTGCATCGTAACCATTGAAGGCAAAAGCAGAATACAATAGAAACAATCTAAAACGATAACAATCATGATTAGCAAAATCAAAGTAATCGGCAAGACGCAAAATGGCGCTGCCCTTGGCGTAATGAAGGCTTACGTCGAAATGAACCCAAACGCCACACTGGCAGACCTTCGTAAAGCATTCCCTAACGACATCGCCCCCGATAAAGGTGTAGCAGAACTATTCCTGCCCCTCGCTGACGCAGAGGCTTGCAACACCAACATGAGTCTCTACTTCACCAAAGACGGACGACCAATCACCCTGCAAGACGGTAGCGTCATTGCCATGTCGCAGATATGGACAGGCAAGTCCCTGCAGAACCTCATCAACGTCGCCGCTAAATACAATATCGACGTAGAAGTCAACAAAGAAGCCAATGAGGACTTTGGTAAACTGGGATATGTCCTAAAATACACATACGCCGAAGAGCCCAAAGTCGCTGCACCGGTAGAGAAGAAAAGCAAAACATGGTTATGGATTGTCATAGCCGCTGTAGTTATCATTGCCGTTCTCGTTGCACTACTACTGATGAAAGGCAACAAAACTCCTGAGGTTCAAGTAGTAGAGAAGACAGTCATCGTTCACGACACCCTCTATATACAGAATATTGAGGAGATAGAGAAAGACTTCAATGCGGCTGAATTCGAGTTAGGCAAAGCCGAACTACCCGAAGCTGCTAAGTTCGTACTCCACGACCTGGCAAAAGTGATGGAGAAGAATCCCGAACTCCGCCTCCGTCTTGAGGGACACACCTCCGCAGAAGGAGACGCTGACCTCAACCAGTCATTGAGTCAAGCACGTGCACAGGCTGCTGTCGATTTCTTAGTGAACAACGAAGGGATAGACATCAACCGTCTGGAAGCAGTAGGTCTCGGTTCTACTCAACTCAAGAACACAGAGAACCCCAATGCTCAGGAAAACCGCCGCACAGAGTTCATAATCATAGAACAATAGACATTATGAAAGGACTTAGTTTCTCTTGGAAGCGTGCCGTCGGCATCTCCGGACTAAAGACCAAAGTAGCCCGTGCCACCGGCATACCAACCACCCGACAAGGTCTCGAACGCAAAGTCGGCAAGTCAGTCATCAACGCCCTATTCGGCTCAAAGAAGAAATAAAACTATATCATTATGGGACTAATTAACAACATCAAAGACCACTTCAAAAACGAGACATTCTCAGTGGCACCACAGATGAAGGTAAAGACCATCTGCAAGAACTTCAAGGAAACCTTTGGATGCACTTTGGCAATATACAAAGGCGCTCAATTAGCAGACCCTGAAATGACGCTCAACCAATTGAACGCCAAGACCACCAAAGACATCCAGACACGCTCAGACGTGAAGATGGAAATCAAAGCGTCTATGAAAGTGGGCGAGGCAGAAAAACTATTCAACACCACCTACGGTCTAACCGTACAAGTGAAAGACCCCGCAGGCAAAAACTGCGTAAACAACAATCTCACCATCGGACAAGCCGCCCGTGGGGAATAAAAACCGAGAATGCCGAAAATCGGAAACAGAGTAGGCATAAATCACTAATCAATACATAATTTATGGCAGACATCAAATCAGCAATTTGTGGCGAGTACGTCATTGCAGCAGACGAGAAGAAAAGCATCACGGTTTACCGCATTTTCGACAATGCAAAAGGTGCTATGCGCGAAGTGGCAGAAGCCAATAATTTCGAGTATGACGAGAAATGGAACACCCGTCAGTTCGGCAAGAAATTGTGCCAACACTTTGGTGACGGCAACAAATGCCAAGTGGGAGTATACTTCATCAACATCCTTGAGAGCGGTTCTGTTGAAATCTACCGCACCTACGACAACACCAAAGCCGCCCTGCGTGAAATCGCCGGTAAAATAGGCTTCACTTACGATGAAGGATGGACTACACAACAATTCGGCGCTAAGTTAATCAACGAACTCAACAAGTGATACCCCAACGTCCGAATGACACCAATCGGGATGTGACACTCCCTCTCAAGGCAAGCAGGATTGGTTTCCTGCTTGCTTACTATTGAATAAAAAAGCCCACTAAGCAGAAACATTAGAATATCCCTATAAATACTATGGATTTCAGTAAATTCAAAAAACAGGCAGCAGGATTGTTGCAAAATGTCTCGGGAGTGGCGGAGAAAGCCACAGAGGTAATGAATGGCACATCTATCAAAGATACTATCTCCTCCACAGTAAACTCGCTCACAGGACTAAAAATATCTTCAAAAGAACCAATTGAGGAAGTGGAAGTCGAAGAGGTTAAGAATGAGACAGCAGAAAGCGAAACCGCCTTAGTGGAAC
>CAYNMA010000180.1:0-3722 GCA_964398075.1 uncultured Bacteroides sp.
CATGATTACATCTGCTACCTTTGTCATCTCCAGTCCCGATGTGGCACAATGCCCAGCAACGACACTTCCCGAGTATGCCTTCATCGGACGAAGTAATGTGGGCAAGTCGTCCCTCATCAACTGCCTATGTCACCAGAAAGACTTAGCAAAGACTTCCGCTAAACCAGGTAAGACACTCCTCATCAACCACTTCCTTATCAACCAGCAATGGCACCTCGTCGACCTGCCTGGCTATGGTTATGCGCAAGCCGGTAAGAAACAACGAGAGAACCTACGCCGCATGATAGAGCGTTATTGCCTCCTTCGCTCGCAACTCATCTCCCTCTTTGTCTTAGTCGATGCACGCCACGAGCCACAAGCCATCGACACCGAGTTCATGCAGTGGCTCGGCGAAAACGAGATACCATTCGCTATCGTATTCACCAAAGCCGACAAACTGTCTAAGACCCAACTGACGCAGAACATCGAACACTACAAACAGCAACTTCTCCTCACATGGGAAGAACTGCCACCCTATTTCGTCACATCCTCCGAGAAAAACATCGGCGCAGACGAACTACTCCAATACATCGAGGACATCAATCTCTCGCTCAAATGAAGACAATCAGCAAGATAACCATACCCTTCCTCTGTGCGCTCTGCCTTGCAGCATGTTCAACCAAGAGCCCAAAGCAGACAGCCGCCAACGGCAACCGATACGCACAAGGCTTCGAGTTAATCGAACACGGTCAATACGCCGAAGCACTAATCTATAACCCGTGGCAAGACTCCCTTGTCATGCAGCGTTTCTACCTGCTCACCGACACCACCGTCACTACTCCCTCCGATGGTACACGCCTACGCATACCCATCACCACCATCGCCACCACCTCCTGCACACAGATAGGCTTCCTCTCGGCTCTCAATAGTCTTACCGCCCTCCGAGGAATAGCCAGCCCACAACTGGTCTACACCGCCCTACCCGACTCCAACTGGATAGACCTCGGCGATGCCATGCAACCCAATCTCGAACGCATCGTACTCGCAAACCCCGAGGTCATCTTCCTCACTGCCTACCAAGACCAAGACAAGTTGCAAGCGTCTGTCGCAAACCACTGTATCACACCTATATACATCAACGAATGGACCGAACAGCATCCCCTCGCACGAGCCGAATGGATACGCTTCTTTGGCATCCTCTTAGGCAAAGAAACACAAGCCGATAGCATATTCACCGCCGTCTGCGAAGCATACAACAGTATATCACAACACGCCCAACAAGAACTCTCCAAAGGGGCTACTATCCTCTCTGGCAGTAACTTCCGTGGCACATGGTACCTCCCCGCCGCAAACACCTACATGGGCACTCTCTTTGCCGACGCAGGCGCCGACTATTACTACAAAGACAACCCCGACACCAAGAGCCTTCCCCTCTCCGAAGAAGAGGTATTGCTCCACTTCCAAGATGCGCAAGTATGGGTAGGCAGCAATGCACGCTCACTCAATGAGTTAGCGCAAATCGACCATAAGCACACGCTCTTTCGTGCCTACCAAGACCATCAAGTATACAACTTCTACAAACGCACCACGCCCACCGGAGGCAACGACTTCTGGGAGAGTGGCGTCGTACACCCCGAACGAATACTGAACGACCTGATTATAATATGCCATCCAGACGCATACAATAACCAAGGCTCTAATAATCAACTCTTTTATAGTGAACAACTGCAATGAGACTACTCTTCATCAACGACGCTAACACCTCCGACATCCGCACTCAGTATGCCGTTTTCCTTGCGCAAGCACTCGGCAAAGAGATGCTGACCATCAGCGAACTCAACGAGGACTACGACGAATACATCGCCGCCAACGACATAGACATCCTCTGTATCGCTTGCACCGTCAACCGACGCACCCTGCAACACTACCTCGATGCCTGCCGAACCATACGCATACCCTACCTCTTTCTAACGGACATACAGCACCCAATGCTATTCATTCACCACATACTCATGCCCGTATCCATGCTCGAAGAAGAGGTCTACAAAGGACAGATATGCGCCCACCTCGCGCGTGTCACGGGTGCAAGCACTACCCTTCTACAAGCCAAAGACTACGGATCGAAAGCCTTGAAAAACACGGAAAAGATACAGACACTGCTCGACAAGTTCCAACTCTCCCACGAAGCACTCCTCGCTCGAACCGACTCCTTCCACGTCACAGCCGAGAGTTGCGACCGACAGCGTGAACTACATGCCGACATCCTTATCCTTACCGCCTCACGGGAATATGGACTCGATGATATATTCTTCGGCCCACCAGAACGCAAAGTACTGCAACACAGCCAAGTACCCGTCATGTTAGTCAACCCAAGAGGAGACCTTTTCTCCCTCTGCGACTAACTACTTCCTACCTATACCTCGCTGATTTAATATCGCCTGATAAGCCTTCGCATAACGAGCATGCTCCGAATAACTGCTCGAGAAATGGTGTGTCCCATCAAAGGCTGTACTGGCACACATATACAAGTAATCATGCTTCTGAGCGTGCAGTACGGCATCCATCGTACCTGCACGAGGCAAACGAATAGGACCAGGCGGCAGACCCTTATACTTGTATGTGTTATACGGTGAGTCATACTGCAGGTGCTCATATAGTATCCTGCGCAGACCAAAATCCTGCAGAGCAAACTTCACCGTCGGACACGCCTGCAAAGGCATGCCCAAACGAAGCCTATTCAAGTACAGACCCGCTATAATCGGATAGTCACTCTTAGCGTTGGTCTCCTCCTCCACAATCGATGCAATGATGCACACCTCCACCGGCGTCAAGCCAATTGCCTCAGCCTCTCGCCGACGCTCAGCCGTCCAGAAATGCTCATACTCTCGATGCATCCGCTCAAACAACTGCTCAGCCGATATGGTCCAAAACACCTCATAAGTGTTCGGAATAAATAGGCTCACCGCAGTCTCCTTATTCAGTCCATAACGACTCATGAAACTGTCGTCCTCCAACCGCTCTATCACACTCAATGAGTCAAGCAACAACTGCTCCGACAAACGATGAGCCAACTGCTCTCGCGTCCGTATGTTGTTAAACGACAATTCGATAGGAGTCTGCTCCCCTCCCCTAAGACGCTTGAGGAAAGCATAGTCGCCTTCCGACTTCGGAAGCAAATAACAACCTGCCTTCGGACGCTGAAAATGCATCAATCGAGCATGCAATCGCATACTCCAAACCGATGCCACACGATAGTCCGACTGAACCACCTGCAGCACACTGTCCAACGACGCACCAGGATACACATACAATCGATGCTCCTTACCGTCAACACTCTCTATATTACTGACTTTCAATCGGTAATACTGCTGCCCTGCAAAACCTACCATCGCCAATACCACCACCGCCAACGCAGCCAATATCCACCTACCAACCTTCTTATTCATAGCCATTTTCTATACTATTTCTTCGATAATTCTACGATAACTCATCGATAATTCTACGATAACTCTTCGATAATTCAACTATATCTCAAATCGACCTGCAAAGATAATACAAATATCCCAATCCCACCAACACCCCAATAAAAGCGACAGGGCAACTATATTAAAGCAACAGATTATACTTTGATTTTATTATGATTATAGCATCTAAATGCGAACCGCACCATACTATGATTGTGGAGACGATGATTGTGGAGACGACACGCCCTCGTGTCGTTCGAGCCGTCAGGCTCGTTTGAC
>CAYNMA010000181.1:0-3665 GCA_964398075.1 uncultured Bacteroides sp.
TTTTCTTCAATTTTTCGTGAGCACGAAGTGCGAGCAGGAAATATAAAGCGCACGAGACATAGAAACAAACCCAGATGTACACAAAAAAAGAGAGGATCAATCATCCTCTCTCCATAGTTGCCTAACCAGGACTCGAACCCAGACAGACAGAACCAGAATCTGTAGTGCTACCATTACACCATTAGGCAATATCACGCTCTCCTTTAAGAGCGGCTGCAAAGGTACGGCAACTATATCAATTACGCAAATCTTTTTCGAGAAAAATTTCAGGGATGTTCTAAAAATTGCTTTTGAGATGATTTGTGGAATTTTATTTAGTAGATGGTTGGCTTGAACGAAGGAGCAATGCGAGCATTGTGACTGAGTGAAAGGCAAACAGATACAAATAAAAACCACAAAGCGCTCAAAAAGTAATGAGACATCCAAATTAGTAATGTTAAACGTGGAATTTTTAGAACATCCCTTTAATCAGCCCAACAAATAGCCCTATCAGGCCCCACGCCACGCACCATCAGATACGGCACGCCATACCGCTCCAACTCACGCTTATACCACGCCGTCAACTCCGGTCGGATATTCGGATTCTCACGCAATGGGTCAGCCTCAAACGGCAAATCGCAGTCGCACAGCAACGCACACTGCAAAGGATAATGCTCCAGCATATCCAACACAAATTGCGGACACTGCCCATACTTATGCATAAACCACACCTTCGTGATTATCAACTCCGTATCGTAAAACACCCAACGCGTATCGTACTGCGCTGTCAACTGCTCACACTGCTTCTGCGCTATCGCCACCACATCCTCATAAGTATAAGGTCTGCCCAACGCCCCCACATAATCACGAGCATACTCCGCCACGCAGGTCCCGCCCATACGACGAGCAAGCGCCTGGGCGAGAGTCGACTTACCGCACGACTCTGCACCCAATATCCCCACGCGCACGCAATCTATCATAACTGTATCTTAAGCGTCGCAGCGCCCTCTGCCTGAACAAGATACATGCCACTTGCCCAACCCGACATATCGATATCCGAGCAAGCACTCACTATTAACGCTCCTTGCAGCGAATACACACGCAGCGATAGTCCGTTCGGGTTCAGCAACACGCCATCACGCCACTGCAACTGCTCCGTAAGAACCACATCCTCCACAGCCGTCTGCGTTGGTGTAACTGATACCGGACAGAGAACCAGCCCGTTATAGTTATACACTATCGCCGTCACATCATAATGGTCACCCGCTGTCACCTCAGGCACATCGCCAAGCATCGACGACATCGGATAATAACTCTCGCCCACCTTACACTGCGACTCGCTGTCGAACACCGTGTTACGAACCAACACATACCGACAAGCATCTGCGTCCGTCAATGCCTCTACCTCCGTCGGCTCCACGACATCACCTTTCGTTGAACTGAACGCAGCCGACAAGGTCAGACTCGGATTGCCATAGTAGTCTTGCACCTTGCCCGTCACACCCGTCAAGCGGTGACCGTTCTTCAAGTCCTTACCGTAAAGGTTACTGCCGTCAAACAGCAGCATCCAGCCCGTCTCGTCCTCGACAAAGATATACTTGTTATACTTTTTCGTCACGCGTACCTCCTGCAAATAACAAGTTGTCTGGTCGTCCAACTGCTTAGCCTCAGCAATAGTCAACAGCCTATTAACATGCAGCAGCACAGGCACTTCCACACTCGTACTACCACTCGTCAGCACAATAGTATCCTTATACACACCTTCCGCAGACGCACTATACGACACCTCCAGTTCATCGCCGTCCCTGTCTAACTCTCTCTTACTCAGAGAGAAAACAGTACCATCCTTCAGCGTAGCACCAATCTCTGCCGTCAGGTTGATGGCGTTCACCGTCACCGATGTCGAACCCGTAACGGTTGCCCCCGTCAGCAACGCCGTGCCGCAGTTCACGAAAGTAGGTTGGATATAAGGCTCACCCTCCGAAGGCACGCTCACACGCTTGTAGATTGCCACGCTCGTCTTCGATGCGTCTTGGTAACAAGCAAAGATAGGCGTACCACCGTTCGCATTGAACTGCAGCAAGTCACTGCGAGACGAGCCCTCATTGAGCAAGGTCGCTGCGCCACCGTCGCCTATCGTGATACTCCAATAACCGTAACGACCGTACGAAGGACTGTCAGCCAAGTCCCACGCCGTCAGGTAGTTGTTGTTACTGTTGTTCGGATTACCACCACTCGCCACAATATACCAATCGGTATAATCTTGCAGCGTATACGACTTCGTACCGTCGTCAGCCGTCGACACACGCAAGGTGTAAACGGCACTCGCCACCTCGTTTACCGTGTTCCTGTCCGATGAATACGAAGCACTCACCGCATGGATATTGTTCTTGCTCACCGACTCGTCAAAGACGCCCATCACATAGTTCTGCGTTGCGTCCGAAACGCCAAGCATCACCTCACTACTGTCCGTCAATTGCGCCACGTCCGTCACCAGTTGGAACGTGCTCTTGGTCAGCCCTCCCACCGACGGACTTGCGTTAGACGCCTTGATAGTCAATGTATTGATATAGATAGCGTTCTGCTCACAGTTCACCTTGAATCGTATCTTTCCCGACTGCGCCGAAGGCAGGTCAATCGCAATATCACGGTTCAGTCCACCGTTATCTGTCGGAGCCGTGATGGTAGCCACCACCGAGTCGTTCTCGCCAACCCAGAACACCACCGTACCCGCTCCCTTTTTGTTATTGGTGCAATAGTTCAGCACCAACTTGCGAACCTCGGTAAAACTAAACACCGACTCCGCAGACGCACCCGTCACAGTAGTCGTAATATGAACGCCCTGAGTGTTTAAACCTTGAGGTGTCTCCCTGCCAGTAGAATAATCAAGACCCTCTTTTATCGACGTCCAACCGTCAGTTGTTCCGTCCGTTACGGTAGTTCCGACCTTCGATTTCCATGCCTTCGAAGTAAAAGTGTAGGTCGTCTGAGCAGCCTCGCCAGCCAAACAAACGCCACACAATGCAATCATTGCAATAAGTTTCTTCATTGTATAACCTGATTTATACATGCTTAATAATACATCTTGTCAAACTGCGATAGAACCAATCTCGTCACTATCACGCCACAAAGGTACTACAATTTCCCAAACCCCACAAACCCACCACCAATATTCCCCCAGCCGACTTCCTAAGAAAATGCTCCCCACCCTTTAAGAAAATGCTCCCTTCCCTTTAGGGAGGGGCTTGGGGTAGGCGCCCATCATTTTAGGGAGAAACTGGGGGTAGGCTCCCATCATTTTAGGGAGAAACTGGGGGTAGGCTCCCATCATTTTAGGGAGAAACTGGGGGTAGGCTTTTTATCCCCACCCTGCCCCGAGATTGTCTGCGGCACGTGACGAAACAAACATGGTACATACACGGTAGATACACGGTAGATACATTGTACTTTGTGCTACCTTCAAGCCACTCTCATCGGGCTTCCAGAGCGGCTTCACAAAGATTTTGACCTCAAAAGACGGTAGACACGGTGATTTCGGCTCAAATGACCTCCGAAACGACCCCTAAAAGACACCCTAAAAATCCAAAAACGACCCCGCAGAAACAACCAAGATTTTCCAATCCATCTCGCAATCGCAACGAATTGGATATAGAGAAAGCAAGAAAAGGTTCTTTTCGTTTCTCTTT